>PMOU01000462.1 GCA_003161205.1 Actinomycetota bacterium
GGACACCACGTCGGCCTCGTAGGTCACGCCGAACTCGTCCAGCGCCTCGGCGGCCGCCCGCATCACCGGCCAGTCCGAGTCGCTGCCCATCACCACCCCCACGAGCGGCCGGCCGGGGGCGCTGGGCTCGAGCGGGTAGGGAGGGCCGGGAGCCCTGGGCTCGGGAGAGGGGGAAAGGCCGGGAGCCGTTGGCTCGGTCATTCGCCGTTCTCCTTGCCCCAGCGGAGGTAGCTGGCGGCGCGGCGGGCGCGGTCGGCGAGCTCGGCCGGATCGTGGTGATCATGGTCGGCGGTGACGGTGACGTGGCCGATCTTGCGGCCGGGGCGGACCTGCTTGCCGTACATGTGGATCTTCACGGCGGGGTCGGCGGCCATGATGTGGATGTAGCGGTCGTAGATGTCGCCGTCGTCGCCGCCCAGGACGTTGGCCATGACGGTGAGCGGGGCGGCCAGGGCGGGCGAGCCGAGCGGCAGGTCGAGCACGGCCCGCAGGTGCTGCTCGAACTGGGAGGTCCGCGCCCCTTCGATGGTCCAGTGCCCGCAGTTGTGCGGGCGCATGGCCAGCTCGTTGACCAGCAAGCCGGCCGGGGTCTCGAACAGCTCGACCGCCAGCAGGCCGGTCACGCCGACCTCGGCCGCGATCCGCAGCGCGAGATTGGAGGCCTCCGCGGCCCGGCCCGGCGGCAGTCCCGGCGCGGGCGCGATCACCTCGCGGCAGATGCCGTCGCGCTGGACCGTCTGCACCACCGGGTACACCGCGCCCTGCCGGTGCGGGGAGCAGGCCGCGAGCACCGCGAGCTCACGGGAGAACTCGACGTACTCCTCGGCCATGAACGCCAGCCCGCCGCCGCCGCCCAGGACCTCGGCGGCCTGCGCCGCGGACTCGCACACCCACACGCCCTTGCCGTCGTAACCGCCGCTGACCGCCTTCAGCACGACCGGCCAGGACCCGGCGGCGAACT
The DNA here is from genome assembly GCA_003161205.1 of Actinomycetota bacterium. The sequence continues at coordinate 962 of PMOU01000462.1, forward strand.
CCTCGACCTCGGCCAGGCCGGCGACCGGCGCGAAGCGCGGGCAGGCGATGCCGAGCCCGGTCAGCCGCTCGCGCATAGCCAGCTTGTCCTGGGTCAGCCGCAACGCGGCGGCGCCCGGCCTGACCTGCACGCCGGCCTGCTCCAGGGCGGCCAGGTGAGCACCGGGGACGTGCTCATGATCGAAGGTGAGCACGTCGCAGCCGGCCGCGAACGCCTGCAGGTCCGGCAGGCTGCGATAGTCGCCCAGCTGCGTTCCGGCCCAGACCTGGGCGGCGCTGTCGGCAGAGGAATCGGCCAGCACACGGAAGCCGACGCCCAGGCCGATGGCGGCCGGACACGTCATCCGGGCGAGCTGGCCGGCCCCGACCATGCCGACCACCGGAGCGCCCGGCGTCAGGGAACGGCCGAGGGCAGGCACGTGGGCGGAATCGGTCACGCACCGTACTTTATATAACGGGGGGCACGCAGGTGACGGGCGCACGCAGCGGGACCGTTCGGCATATTTTGGGTTTTGATTTTCGGTGCTGGAACGCGGTGGACACGAAAGTTAACATTCGCGATACATCCGGAAAAAAAAAGCGTTTTAAGATCACGCCATCTAGCAGGGCTGATCCACCAGCCGAAGGAGCACGCTGATGGCGACACGCGACCAAGGTATCCCGGTCGACGAGACGGGCGGGGGCACCGGCGTCCTCGTCCGCGAGGGCACGTACGGAACCCGCGTCCTCGAGGTCGAGCCGGGCGGCGCCGAGTTCATCCCGCTGAGCGAGCGGCACGGCCGGCCGCTTCAGCTGTTCTGGACCTGGACGTCGCCGAACATGGAGTTCGCCACGATCTTCGTCGGCGTGCTCGCGGTGGCGGGATTCGGCCTCGGCTTCTGGGAGGCGGCGCTGGCCCTGGTCCTGGGCAGCGGGATCGGCGGCATCACCCAGGGCATCTTGTCCCTGCGCGGGCCGAAGTACGGGGTGCCGCAGATGGTGCTGAGCCGGCTGGGGTTCGGCTACTGGGGCAACGCGCTCCCGGCCGGGCTGAACGCGGTGACGGCCGGGATCGGCTGGTTCGCGGTGAACAGCGTCAGCGGCGCCCTCGCGCTGTCCGTGCTGACCCATTTGCCGCAGGTGCTCTGCCTGGTCATCATCGTGGCGGTGCAGCTCGTGGTGGCGTTCTTCGGCTACAACCTGGTGCACATCTTCGAGCGGTACGCCTTCCCNNACGCGTCGGACTACACCCGCTACTTCAAGCCGGACACGAGCAAGAAGGCCATCGCCTGGTGGTCCGGGTCCGGGCTGTTCATCTCCTGCGCCGTGCTCGAGATCGTCGGCGCGGGCGTCGGCACCGTGGTCAGCCCCGGCAACGCGCTGGCCGGTCCCGGCGGCATGACGAGCCTGATGGCCACCCCGCTGGCCGACTTCACGCTGATCGCGATCGCGCTCGGCGCCGTCTCGGCCAACGTGCTCAACATTTACTCGGGCGCGCTTTCGTTCACCGCCATCGGCCTTCAGCTGCCGCTGGTGGCGCGGCGCGCGATCGTCGCCCTCGGGTTCGGCATCATCGGCTTCTTCCTGGCCTGGAGCGCGCTGGGCAACGCGGGCGCCGACTACCAGAACTTCCTGCTGATCATCGCCTACTGGATCGCGCCCTGGCTGGCCGTCTACTTCTGCGACCTGCTGCTGCGGCGCAACCCCCAGGAGAGCCTGCTGTTCTCGACCAGGCGGACGAACTGGGCCGGACCGGTGGCCATGCTGATCGGGATGGGCATCTCGATCTGGCTGTTCTCCAACCAGACCAAATACGTCGGGTTGGTGCCCACGCATATCCCGTCGGCCGGAGACCTGACCTTCGAGGCCGGCTTCCTGATCACCGCCGTGGTCTACCTGGGCTGGCACGCCATCGCCAAGACCGGGCGGGAGACGACGCTGACCATGTAGCGACGCGNNCGGTGCGGTCGGGGCGGTGCGGTTAGCGGGCTCTGAGTCGTTTCAGAGCTTCCCGTTAGGGAAGTCTAGGGCGGCAGCTAGCCCCGGCCGGTAACATATGCAGGTCGTCGCGGGGCAGCCGAGCAGGGGCCTTACGCGCAGGCTGCCTGATGTCGTGTCGAAAGGACCGTCTCGCATGGTGAGCATTCGCCGCCGATTGGTCGAACTGATCCCTGAACTGGCGAAGTTTGGCGTGGTCGGGGCGATCGGGGCGGTCATCGACCTCGGCGGCGCCGCCTACCTGCACGGAGCCGACCACATCGAGGCCCTGGCGGCCAAGGCGATCTCCATCGCCGTCGCCACCGTCGTCACCTACCTGGGCAGCCGGTTCTGGACCTTCAGGCACCGGGTCAACCAGGCGCTGCTGCGCGAGGGCTTGCTGTTCGTGGCGCTGAACGTGGTCGGCCTGGGGATCGCCGAGGCCGTGATCGCGCTCACCACCTACGGGCTCGACCTGAAGAGCACGCTGGCCTACAACGCGGCGAGCGTGGTCGGCACCGGACTCGGGACGATCTTCCGGTACTTCTCCTACAAGAAGTGGGTGTTCCTGGCCGGGGCGCCGGGGGCAGCTGTGGCGGCCGGTGAGGCTGCGGTTTCGGGGATCGTGGATCCGGCCGAGACGAGCGAGACGGGCGCCGTGCTGGCGGGCGCGGCCGACGCGGACGTCCAAGGCCGCTAGCCCTAAGCGGGACCGCGGACGGGCTGGGTGCCGGGGCGGAGGGGATGGCGGGGCAGGAAGACGGCGAACGTGGCGGGCTTCGGCTTGACCAGGACGACGCGGCCGCCGTCGGCGGCGGCCATTGTCCGCGCGAGGGCCAGGCCTAGGCCGGTTCCTTCGGGACGGCCGCTGACGCTGCGCTCGAAGATGCGGGATACCAGCTCCGGCGGGATGCCGTTCCCCTCGTCCCTGACTTCGACCACCACCGAACGAGCGCTCTGCGAGGTCTGCAGGGTCACCGTTCCCCCGCCGTGCATGAGCGCGTTGTCCAGCAGCGTCGCGAGCACCTGGGCCAGCCCGCCGGGGGTGACGTGCGCTTGCAGGCCGGGCAGGCCGATCACCACCAGCTTGCGCCGCGCCCGCCGGAACGCGGGTTCCCACTCGACGACCTGCTGCCGGACGATCTCGTCTATGCCGGTCAGCGCGGCCGAGGCCGCGGTCGCCCGCCGGGCCGGGCTGAGCAGCTGGGTGACCACATCCGCCAGCCGTTCGGCCTGGGCCAGGGCCGCGCTGCCCTCTTCTCGCACCACATCGGGATCGTCCGCGGCCGCGATCATCTCTTCNNATCTCTTCCAGCCGCATCGACAAGGCGGTCAGCGGAGTACGCAGCTGATGAGAGGCATCCACCGCCAGTTCGCGGTCCGCGGCGAGCAGGCTGCTGAGCCTGCGGGCGGAGCTGTCGAGCCCGTCGGCCAGCTGATCGAGGTCGGTCACCCCGTACCGGCGGCCGAGCGGACGCGGGTCACCCGCCCCGAGCCGCCCCGCCGCTTCGGCGAGCTCTTCCACCGGCCGGGCCAGCCGCCCGGCGAGCACCGCGGCCAGCCAGGCGGCCAGCGCGGCGGCCACGACGGTCAGCACGGCCAGCACGGCCAGCACGGTCGCTCCGTGGCGGGCGCCGATCACCAGCGCGGGCACGGCCACAATGAGGACGGCGACGGCCGCCACGGCGAAGCTGGAGAACCATAGTTTCTTGCGCACCGCTTACCCCGCGGTCAGTCGCCGCGTTCAAAACGGAATCCCACGCCCCGGACGGTGGTGATGTACCGGGGGCTGTGCGCGTCGTCACCGAGCTTGCGGCGGAGCCAGGAAATGTGCATGTCGAGTGTCTTGGTCGACGTCCACCACTTCGCGTCCCACACTTCGCGCATGATCTGCTCGCGGGTCACCACCTTGCCCGCTTCCCGCAGCAGGATCCAGAGCAAGTCGAATTCCTTGGTGGTGAGGTCAAGCTCGGCGTCACCGTGCCAGGCCCGGCGGGCGTCGGTGTCGATTCGCACGCCGAGCGCGGCCGAGCCTTCCGCCGTCCCCCGGCGCAGCAGGGCCCGCACCCGGGCCAGCAGCTCGGCCAGCCGGAACGGCTTGGTCACGTAGTCATCGGCCCCCGCGTCCAGGCCGACCACCGTATCCACCTCGTCAGCGCGGGCGGTCAGGATGAGCACCGGCACGGCGTACCCGCCGGCCCTGACCCGGCGGCAGACCTCAAGCCCGTCCAGTTCGGGCAGGCCGATGTCGAGCAAGATCAGGTCGATGCCCTCGCCCAGCGCCCGCTCCAGCGTCGTCGGCCCGTCCGCGGTGACGTCTACCTCGTATCCCTCCCGGCGCAGCGCGCGAGACAGGGGTTCGGAGATCGAGGCGTCATCCTCGGCGAGCAGCACGCGAGTCATAAGTAAATAGTAAAGGAACGGTAAAACCCGGCGGCCCTCACGGGCGGCCGGGAAGCGACTAAGCCCTGGCTCCTCAGCGCTGGCTCCTCAGGGCTGGCTTCGTTCGTTTCGCTCGAGCCTGCGCTGCTCCTCCTCGACCAGGCGGAACAGCGTGCCGTGCGCGAATTCCACCTGCGGGATATCGGTCAGCACGATCTGGCCGTGNNATCCGGGCCAGCGGAATGTCCCGGCCGTGCCGGGTCACGATGCCCTCGCGCACCCGCAGCCGCCGGGTGGTCAGCTCATAAGTCGTCGTCCGCCAGCGCAGCACCGGCCGCATCAGCCACAGCATCAGGGCCAGGATGGCGATCGCGGCTACCACCAGCCGTTCGGCTGCCGCCGCTGCGCCCGACGGGATCACCGCCTCGACCGCCAGCGCCGCCGCGATCACGATGACCGCCAGCAGCAGCGGCCGGATCAGCGTCTTCCAGTGCGGGTGCAGNNGAGAAGCCAGCACAGTGAGCAGAGCCAAAATAGGATCAGCTGGTGGACTGGGTTCGGCGGGGCGGCGGGGTGCGGCGGCATGCCCTGTTCGGCGTGGTCCTGGCCGGGGCTATCGCGGTGCGGGTGCTGGTCCTGCTGGCTTTCCGGCCGATCATGTGGTTCGGCGGGGACTCCGCGTCCTACCTGGCGACCGGGCTGCGGCTGGTCCCTGACCCCAGCCGGGTGGGCGGCTACGGTTTCTTCTTGTGGCTGCTGCGGCCGCTGCACAGCTTCGCCGTGGTGGCCGCCGTCCAGCACCTGGCGGGCCTGGCCATCGGCGTGATCATCTACCTGCTGGCCCGCCGGTACGGGCTACCCGGCTGGGTCGCGACGCTCGCTGCCGTGCCGGTCTTCTTCGACGCCTACGAGCTTCAGCTTGAATCGGACGCGGTTCCGGACGTCCCGTTCGGCCTATTGCTGTTTGTCGCCCTGTACCTGCTGCTGCGCTCGCCGGGCGAACGGCGGCCGAGCCGTACGGTGCCCGCCGCCCTGCTGATCGGCGTCACGGCGATCATCTGGCCGGTCGGGCTGGCGCTGCTCGCGGTGCTGCTGGTCGCGCTGGTGATCCGGCGGTCGGGCTGGCTCGCCCTGGCCGCCGCGGTGCTGGCCGGCGCGGTCCCGCTGGTGGCCTACGCCGGCTGGTTCGACGCCCACGAGCACGAGTTCAGCCTGACCAGGAGCGACGGGGTGTACCTGTGGTCGCGGACGATGTCGTTCGCGAACTGCGCGGTGATCAGGCCGCCGGCCGACGAGCGGGCGCTGTGCCCGCCAGATGGGCCGCGGATCGCCGCCTCGCTGTACATCTGGGACGGGAACTCGCCGCTGCTGGCGATGCCCGGCGGGCGGTTCTCGGCGCGGACCAACGCGCTCGCGCTGAACTTCGCGCTGCGCGCCATCGAGGCGCAGCCGGGCGGGTACGTGACCGCGGTCGGGCATGACGTCGCGCTGAGCTTCTACTGGGACCGGCCGGTCCATCCCGACGCCGGCATCGTGGACAGGTACCAGTTCGCCGACGCGACGACGGCCTGGGTGCCGGCCGGCATGGGCGCGCTCGGCGGCGGCACGGTCGCCAGCGACCAGGCCGCCTACAACGGCGGGCACCCGGCGCCGACCCGGGCGGTGCAGCCGTACGCCTCGTGGCTGGTGAGCTATCAGCGGTACGTGTACCTGCGCGGGACCCTGCTGGGCGTGATCCTGCTCGGCGGCCTGGGCGCGATGATCATCCGGCGGCGCGTCCGTCCGCCCGGCGCGGCGCTGCCCTGGGCGTTCGCGGTGACGATCCTGCTCGTGCCGCCCATGATCGCGGACTTCGACCTGCGCTACCTGGTGCCGGCCGTGCCCGCCGCCTGCCTGGCGGCGGCCCTGGCGTTCGCGCCCCGGGCCGGGCTGGCCGGTCAGCGCAGATGGATCACGTCGCCGGCCGCGACCGGGACCTCGGCCCCGGACGAGACGCGGACGAGCAGCCTGCCGTCGGGGTCGACGCCGGCCGCCAGCCCGGAGAGCAGCTGACCCGCCGGTCGCTCGACCCGGACCTCGCGGCCGATCGTGGCGCACAGGCGGGTGTACTCGGCCCGCAGCCCGCACCGGTCCGGATGACCGCCGGCCTGCCGCCAGGCCTGGTACCAGTGCTCGAAGGCGGCCAGGATCGCGGCGAGCNNCCGATGACCACCGCGTCACCGGCCGCCTCGGCCAGGATCCCGCCGAGCTTGGCCGGACCTGCCAGCACGTCGTTCGGCCATTTGAGGCGGGCCTGCACCCCGGTTACGGCGTGCACCGCCGAGGCGACCGCGACCCCGGCGAGCAGCGGAAGCCAGCCGCGGCGGGCGGGTGCGACGGCATGCGGCCGCACCAGCAGGGAAAACGTCAGGGCCGCCCGCGGCGGGGACACCCAGCTGCGGCCCATCCGGCCCCGTCCCGCGGTCTGCTCCTCGGCCACGAGCACCAGGCCTTCCGGCGCGCCGGCCACGGCCCGGGCCAGCAGGTCGGCA
>PMOU01000150.1:0-984 GCA_003161205.1 Actinomycetota bacterium
ATCCACGAGAAGTGCTGCACGAATCCGTGCGGCGCACCGGCGTAGCGGCTCACGGTGCAAACGACACCTGCCGCGCGCAGGCGGGCCCCGTACGCCTCGCCCTCGTCGCGCAGCGGGTCGTGCTCGGCGGTGACGATGAGCGTCGGCGGCAGTCCGCGGAGATCGTCGCGCTTGATCGGGGAGACCCGAGGATCAGCCGGGTCCGCGCCGCTCGTGAGGTAGAAGTCGTTGTAGGGCTTGAGCCCGGCCGTCTCTACGCCGTAGCCCACGGCGTTCTCACGCAGGGACGGGTAACGATCCAGCTCGAAGTCCAGGTCGAGCGACGGGTAGTAGAGCACCTGGTGGGTGATGCGGTCGAGCCCGTCGTCATGGGCTGCCGCAGCGACCACGGCGGCGAGCGTGCCGCCCGCGCTGTCCCCGGCGACGACCAGCGTGCCGCCGTTCCAGCCGACGAGGTCGCCGCTCTCGACGACCCAGCGGACGACGCCGTAGCAGTCCTCCAGCCCGGCAGGGAAAGCCGCCTCCGGAGCGCGCCGGTAGCCGACCGACACGACGACGAGCCCGGTCACAGCCGCCAGCGCTCGCGCGACGTGATCGTGGGTGTCGAGGCTGCCTAGAAAGAACGCACCGCCGTGGAAGTAGACGAGCACGCCGTGCTTGGCTGTCTCATCCGGTGTATAGACGCGAACGTGGACCACTCCGGCCGGCGTGTCCGCCTGGACGTCGCGCACCGACGCGAGCGGGAGGCGGTCCGCCTCGGGTGGCACGGTGCTCTGTTCCTGCGCCCGGAGCACCGCCGGGTCGATCGGACCTGGTGGCGGAGGGGGGAGTGTGGAGAGGACGCGCGCGACGTCGGGATGCAGGGACAAGGCGTCAGCCCTGGGCCGAGGCGGCCGGCTGCTGCTCGGCGAACGGATCCACGACCGCTTCCTCATCCCAGCCTTGGCGGGAGAAGCGCTGCAACTCGTCGGTGACGGGCTTGCG
>PMOU01000150.1:1112-11545 GCA_003161205.1 Actinomycetota bacterium
CGCTCGTCGAAGCCTTCCATCGCCGCCAGCAGGTCGTCCTTGGTGGCTTCCGGACTCCAGGCACTGTCCGAGCTCGGGAACGTCACGTCGAAGGACACCTGGTTGCGGTGCCGCAGCGGGAGGAAGTAGACCTTCGTGCCGCGGCCGATGTACATCCGGAAGTTGTCGTCGGTGACGAGCCCGTAGGCATCCTCGGCATTTACCACGACGCGGAACGCGATCTCGCCGGAGAACACCGGAGGCTTGTCCTCGAACAGCAGTGACCGCACCGTCGAGCGGATCCCGTCCGCTGCGATCACGAGGTCGGCCGTCGCCGTTTCACCGTTGCTGAAGGTCATCCTCGCTTGGTCGCCGAGGTCCTCGATCCCGGTGAGCCGGTGCGCGAGGCGAACCATGCCCGCGGGCAGCACGCTGAGCAGCGCGTCGATGAAGTCACCGCGATGGATCAGGTGGGTCTTCGTCGTGTCGTCCCCGTCGACGCTGCCGGGCCACGGCTGCTTCATGATCGGCTCGCCCAGCGCGGTGAGTGCCTCGAAGTAGTCGCTCGGTGAGCTGACCGCCGTCACCGCCGCGAGGCTGCCCCACCGACGGAACTGCTCCATCGTGTCCGGACGTAGCCCGATCCCGGCACCGACCTCGCGCACCTGACTTGCCCGCTCGTACACGGTGACGTCCGCTCCCAGCAGGCTGAGCGCTTTCGCAGCGGAGGCCCCGCCGTAGCCGGCGCCGACAACGGCGACCTTGAGGTTCTTCAGTTCCGAGAGCATCATGGTCATCTTCCTTTTCCTTGGGAATCTGCGGATGGATGGCTGCTGGCGCGGCTGGCGGCGGTACGTACGGGTCCAGGACGAACTCCTCCGCAGCGCCTAGAGCGCTGCCAGGGACGGTTCGGCGGCGCGCGCGACGTTCTTGTTGTAGGAAAACCGGTTCCGCGGATCCCACTCGCGCTTCAAGCCGACGATGCGCGCCCATTTCTCGGGAGGTCCGTACGCTGCGCGCAGCCAGTGCGCGCCCCGGTCCGAGCTGAGGTTGGTGTAGGCGTTGGTGGTCATGAACGGCTGCAGAGCCGCGATCGTCTCACCGACCCACGGCATGAACATCACGTCGTCCTCGCGGCTGTCCCATTGGACAGTCGCCTCGAACAGCCACTCGGCGCCGGTCCGCGAGAAGGCAGTCGAGTCCTCGGCAGCATCCAGCAGCGCGCCGCCGAGAATGGGGAAGGTCAGGCTGCACGTCGGCAGCGACGGATCCGGCAGCGGAGAGGAGGCGATGGCATCGACGGCGACCCGCGCGATGTCGGCGTTGAGTCCAGGCAGGTACCCGCCGATCATGTGGTAGCGGCGACCGGGCGGCGTGAACCTGTCGACGATGGAGTTCGCCTCGAGCCAGCTGGTCTCCGTGACGCCGTCGTCGAACGGGGTGGCGAGCGAGAGGACGCCGCTCATGGCGGCGTCGTACGCGTCGAGTTCGCCGGTGTAGACGACGAGCATCGTCACGATCGTCTCTCGGGGTAGGCCCTCGGGCTGACCCGGCTGGGGCATCGCGGGCACGACCATGAATGTGATGGCGAGTTCCCGCGGGGCGGCCGCCATGACTGCGTCGATCCCCTCGAAGAGGCGCGGCGCGTCGGCTGCGGTGAAGCAGAGCACCCCGCTCATGACCCGCGGCCCCACCTTGTGGGCCTGGTAGGTGAACGAGGTGGCAATACCCAGGTTCTGTCCCGCACCCCGCAGACCCCAGAACAGCTCGTCGTTCTCCTGCTCAGACGCCGTGACGATCCGACCGTCGGCGGTCACCATCTCGATGGACAGCACGTTGTCGACGGTCGGGCCGAAGCGCCGGATGTTGTGGCCAATCCCGCCTCCGAGCGTGAGACCCGCTGCTCCGGTGTCGGTGACGACCCCCGCCGGCACGACGAGGCCGAACTGCTGGGTCGCGGCGTCGAGTTCGCCGAGCCTAACCCCCGCTCCGATGGTGACACGGCCGGTCGCCTCGTCGATGTCGATCGCCTTGAGCAGGCTCATGTCGATGACCAGGGCGTCCGCCGGCATGGCCAGCGCGTCGATCCCGTGACCGCCGCTGTGGATCGCGACCGCGATGTCTTTCTCGGCTGCATACCGGACAGCGGCGACGACGTCGTCGACGTGCCGCGGACGGACGACGAGTGCCGGATGCTCGTCGTCGCGGCGCATGTTCCAGATCGCCCGGACGGCGCCGTAGCCTTCGTCGTCCGGCCGGAAGGTGGGCCCCGTGAACGTCGGGGGGAAATCCTCGAACTGGGCTGTGCGCATTGACGCCTCCACGAGTAGTTCCGAAGAGTCGCACCGTCTCGTCCATCGGTGGGCGATCGACCGTAACAGCCATCACATAAGGAGTAACCATATGGTCATTGCTAGACGGCTGTGTCAGTCAACTCGGTACTGCCGTCACTTTAGCATGTTATTATGCGAAAGGTCGTGGTGGGCTCGTTGGCGATGGGCTCGCGGTTGCCGTCCCCTGTCTCGCTGGCGAAGGAGCTCGAATGAAAACACTGGTGTGGAGCAGTTCGGCGATCCCCGTGACACCGGACCAACGTGCGGCGCTTCGACCGATCGCCCGCGATCCAGAGTGGTATCAGCGCATGCTGACCAGCTGCGAGCGGATCGCTAGGTGGTGCGACGAGTTCGGCTACGACGGCTTCGGGACGACGGAGCACCACTTCCACACGGAGGGAGGCGAGTCGATCCCCAACAACCTGCTCTTCTACGCCAAGCTGGCGGCGCTCACGAAACGGATCATGTTCGTGCCGATGTCGGTCGTCCTGAGCGCCTCCGACCCGATCCGGACCGCCGAGAACCTGGCGCTGTTCGACAACATGTTCCCAGGCCGGGTGGGCGTCGCGTTCGCCCGCGGCTACCAGACCCGCTGGATGCAGACGCTCAGTCAAGCCACGGGCATCTCGTCCTCGCCAATGGATCCGGTCTCCGACGCGCTCAACCGCGAGATCTACGACGAGTATCTCGAAGTGGTCCTGAAGGCCTGGGAGAAAGACTCGTTCAACCACTCCGGGCCTCACTACCAGGCGCCGTTCCCCTCGACCGGGATAGCGAACTGGCCCGCCGCCCCGTGGACCCGTCGCTTCGGCGGTCCCGACGAGGTCGACGAGCAGGGCACCATCCACGAGATCGGCGTCATACCGAAGCCGGTCAGGACACCTCAGGTGTTCATCCCGACCACCAGCTCACGCCAGACGGTCATCGACGCGGCACACCGCGGGCACACCTTGCTCATGCTCGTCGGCGACCGTGAGCGCATCGTCGAGGTCGCGAAGCTGTATCGCGACGAGGCGAGGGAGGCCGGTCGCATCCTCGCCCCGGGCGAGAACATCGGCGTCGTCGCCAAGGTAGCCGTCGGGGACACCTTCGGCGAGGCGTTCGACCTCGCGGTGCGGACTTCCGGGTACTTCTATCAGAACTTCTTCAGCAATTTCGGGATCACCCAGATGTACCGGAATGCCTCCGACGGGCCCGGCATGTACCAACCGGCCGACGAACGCGCGCTGACCCAGCGCATGATCGAGCGAGGCGACCTCATCTGCGGTACCGCCGAGCAGGTGCACGAGGGCCTCAGCGAACTCCATGACCTGTACGGACACGGCACACTCGACTGGTTCGTGTGGGAGTCCTTCACGCAGACCCTGCCCGATGACGAGTCCGGCCAGATCGCGCACGCCCAGCTGAAGGTCGTAGCCCAGGACATCCTGCCGAAACTCAGGTAACACGGCAACCGGTCGTTCGGATCGACCTCGAGATCAGTCCGAGGCGGACGTCGAGGTGAACGTGTAGGTGAACTCGCCCGCAGGCTGGATCGCGCGGCGCCAGGCAACGGGCTGACCGTCGCGCGCGCACACGACGGTCTCCAGGACGAGTATCGCCGCACCCACTTCCACCTCGAGTTCGCGCGCGTCCGCTTCCTCGGCCAGCGCCGCCCACACATAGTGCTCATAATGCGCCAGCACGATGCCAAACTGCGCCTCGAGCAGCGTGAACGCCGAGCCGGACGCTTCCAGCGCCGCTGCGGTGGGAGCGAATTCGTCCGGACTGTTGATGTATATCCGCGCGGAGGACAGCGGGCGTCCGTTCACGACGATCGAACGGAAGAAGGTGAACACGCGGTCGTCGGGGCCGAGTTGCAGTGCCTTTGCGACCGCCGCCGGCGGCGGCACCTGCTCGACGCCGGATACCCGGGTCACCGGCTCCAGGCCCTGCTCGCTGAGGTACCCGACGAGCCCACCGAATCGCACGGTCGCGGGCCGCTCTATGACCGGACGTCTGACCGGGAAAGTCCCTTTTGCTCGCTCTCGGTAGACGATCCCCTCGTCGGCCAGTTCCCGCAGCGCCTGACGAACCGGCGCACGGCTGACGCGGAACCGGCGTACCAGTTCTTCCTCTGTCATCAGCGGACTCTCGTCCTCTGAGCGCCTGATCTCCTCGACCAGGATTCGCTTGATCTGCCGATAGAGCGGCATGCCCGAACTGCGTTCGAGGACATCACGAGTCATAGGCATAATAATACTTCATGATCGCGTCGACGCGAGGTACCGAACCTGATGAGAACAATCAGACGCCGACCGTAACCTTCCGGTCGAGTTCGATGGGCGTGAACCGCACGGGGACGCGGGCGATGCTCATGATGTTGCCCGCACCCCAGCGGTACTCGACCGGCTCGTCGGTACCGGTCAGGTCGGGAAGACGCCGCAAGAGTTCTTCGGTGAGGCTGGCCAGGCCAGCTGTGGTGGTGTGATGGCCCGCGAAGAAGAACCCGATCACCAGGCCGACGACCTCCTGGTCGGTCAGCCGGCGGCCTTCGATCTCGTCGTCGGCGAGCCTGCTCAGGTAATCGCCTGCGGCCGGGCTCGGCGGGCGCCGATCTCCTCCATGCAGAAACCGGCGAAGGCGCCGAACGCCTGCTCCTGCTCGGCAGGGTCGAAGTTGCTCTCCGTCATAGCGAGACCTAGATGGCAGCCCAGCTCAATGCGGGCTGGGTCGGTCAGGCCGATCAGGTTGCAGATGGTGTTGCCCGGGACGATGGCGGCCAGCTCACCGACGAGTTCGGCCGTGCCGCGGCCGGCGAACCCGTCGATGATCGCACCGGCGTCGCGGCGCACGGTGGACTCGACGGCCCGTACTGCCTTGACGGTCATCACCTCCTTCATGAGGTCGCGCCAGTAGGTGTGCTCGGGCGGGTCATACTCGATGGGGGCCAGCCTCACCGGCTGCCGGGGCACGGTGATGCCGCCGGCGGAGGAGAACGTCTCCCAGTCGCCTGCAGCCCTCCGCAGCTCGGAGTACGAGCTCAGCGCGTAGAAGCCACCATGGGCATCGCTACGCAGGACCGGACAGCCCTGCCCGTACAGCTCGGAGTAGATCCCGCGGATCCCTTCGGGCGTCGTCTGGTGGGGGTCAAAGTTGGGCTTATACATCTGCATGTCACGTCCGTTCGCCGGTGAGGCGGGTGACACGGCGCGGCCGTGCCCGTGCGGTTGCGTGTGATGTAGCCGGTCGCGTCATAGCGACGGTCGACCGACCACGGCTGTGGTCAATCGTGCAGCGACGCTTCGGTGACCATCGGCTGGTGCGCGTCGCCGCCCAGTACGACGACCGCGATGATCGCGGCCGCCAGTGCGGCGACGCCGCACACGACGAAGCCCAGCGAGTACGCGCTGTCAAGGGCGTGGAAGGCGACGTTCTGGAGGGGATTGAACGGATGCGTAGTTCCGGGGATCGTCGCGGGCACGCTGTTCGCTCCCAGCGGGCCGGAGTTCACCGCGCCGACGGCCTGGGCGAGCTGCCCCCGCTGGGCTGCTGGAGCGTGCGCCGGCGCGTTGTTGAAGGCGGCCAGCGCCGACTGTAGGGCCGGGCTGGCGGCGACCTTGCTCTTGATCTGCGCCGCGGCATGACTAAGGGCCACTGTGCCGACGATCGCCGGTCCCAGAATGAACCCGAAGTCGCGCAACGCGCTGGTGGTGCCTGACGCCATCCCGGCCAGGTGATTGGGCACGGTGTTGACCGCCACCGCCGTGATGCCGGACAACGCGAGGGCGAAGCCGACGCCAACGAGGACCAGCGGTGGAATCGTCGGGCCGACACCTCGGGTGTCCGCGGACAGCCTGGACAGCCACAGGTCACCGACGCCGATGAGCAGGAAGCCGCCGCCGAGGGCCCAGCGCGGGTTGTAGGCCCGGATGATCCTGGCGATCAGGGGCGCCAGGACGAGCGCGAAACCCTGCAGCAGCACGAACGCGTACGCGCTCCTGAGCGGCGAGAACCCCTGGATGGCGGTGAGCCGGATGCTCATGGAGTACGCGGTGCCGACGAAGGCGAACATGCCGATCACGGTCACGATCGAGTTGACCGAGAAGGCGCGGCTGCGGAACAGGTCCAATCGGAGCAACGGCGCCGGCGAGCGGCGCTCAGCTACGAGGAACAGAGCGAAGGAGACCGCCGCGACGACGAACGCGCCGACGATCAGCGGGTCGGACCAGCCGGCCTCCGAACCCTGAATGACCCCGAACAGCAGGGCGAACAGGGCAACGGCAATGGTGATCTGACCCGGGATGTCGAGGGAGCGGCCCTCGGGGGCGGAGGAGTTCTGCGCGCCGAAGGCGACCGCCGTGCTGAGGAGCGCGATCACTGCGACGAGCAGGAACGCCCACCGCCACACGGCAGTCGGGTTGTTGCCCCACGACAGTTTCGTCGCCAAGCCGCCGAGCAGCGGAGATAGGAACGCGCCGGTCGACAGCGCCGCCGCCCAGACTGCGATGCCGCGGGCGCGGTCCGTCGCGGTGTGCGTTCCGGCGGCGACCATCGCCAGCGAGGTCGGCAGGAGCACCGCCGCGCCGAGCCCCGACAGGGCCTGCCCTGTCCACAGCACAGCGATCGCGCTGTGGTTGGACGCTCCGATCGCCGGCGTGCACACGCTGACCACCTCGCCTACCACCATGAGCAGGCTGCCGCCCACGAGCAGTCGCTTGCGCCCGAAGAGGTCACCGAGAACGCCGAAGCTCAGCTCAAACAAGGTCACCGGCACCAGGAAGACGTCGGCGATCCAGGTCAGTTGCGAGGATGTGGTGTGCAGGTCCTGCTGGAACAGACCGTTGAGAACGGCTGCGATCGACATTCCCATCTGGGACACCATCACGGCCAGGGCCGTGGCGATCAGCGTGCCCTTCATCAGCCGCGGGGTCGACACGGCGACCCGCTGCTGGCCGGCGACGGGGGGAGGAAGAGCAATCGACATGAGGTCCGCTCCCTTGACATGGACGGATGAGGACGTGCAAGGCGTTCATTCGTGGAGTGAGTCACGACACTCCGCACGGCGGTAACAGTAGTTTGTTATATCAATACACGTCAAGAGCCGCGACGAGTTGATGATGGCCTGTGCTGCAGGCGCTGGCGTCGTCGAGGGCTCGACGGACCGGTTCCGCTTTCGTTGCAGATCCGGAGCCGAGCGGCACAGATGGCATGCATCGCTGCCGTATGCATCGACCACGTCACCGGCGATGGTGAGGTACAGCTGCTGCGCAGTTGTCAGTGGACAGCCGCGGCGTCCATCCCCGGACCGGATCAGCTTCCCGCACGCCTTTGGCACCGCGACAGACACCGTCGCGGCTCTTCCCTTTACCAGGCTAACCTCGCCCTCACTACATTCTTTGAAGATCCTCATGCGGGCCTCTTCACCCGCAGCCGCCCGGATCCGGCCAGCCCGCGGAAACCAAAGGCCGGAGACTTCCCCGCCCGCGAACCCAGCGTCGCCAATGTCACTCAGCGAATCGAGGACGACCTGCCCTACTCATTGCAGATCACATAAAAGCAACGCCATTGGCCCCGGGGACCTCATCGGCTTCTGCCCAGCGGCGTCGGCAACAATAATCCCATGCTGATGTCGCCCCTATTGCGGAGATTTCGTCAAAGCGGCAGAATCACTCTACACCGGCAGGCGGTTTGGGCGGGCGGAGCGTGTTTCCGGCTAAGCTGGAAGGGCGGGAAATATGGCCTGCGCACAATGCGGTTACGACGCGGCCGCACGGACAGAGGAATGCCCGCATTGCGGTACTTGGGGGCCGAAAGCTCCTGACAAGCCCATATGCTGGTAAATCCGGTCGCGGAGCTGCATCAGGCAGAGGCTCCCGGGCCGATGACAGAACTTCTGAAAACGAGGGTCGCCGGGGGCCGCGTGGCATTCTGAGGAGTCCGGCTGTATTCGTTTTCTTCAGAACGCGGTCAGCCCTTGAGCCGCCCGGCGGATGCCATCAGAAATTCGGTCGTGCCGAAAGGCGGTGTCAGGCATTAGGCTCGTCACGACGACCGCTGAAACGGCGCGATAACTGCCGCCCTGCATCGGCTCGAACAGCGAGTCCATCGACGCCATCCCAGTAGCCACCTTTTGAACGCTGCCTGCGAAGTCCGGCGGCCTATCGGGTCGGCCAAGCACATCGTTCGCATAAAAAGCCGCGCTCCGGGCCACTACAGTCATCTCGGCGTCAGGGAAGAAGAACAGCCTGAGGTTGACGACCCCGTGCTCGTTGAACGGCGCCGAGCCGGTTGATAGCGAACAGGCGGCGGCATGGAGCGTACGGTACGCGCATCAAGTACTCTCGCCCTTCTCCGGCCTTGTGATCCCCGCGAACGTCCGCCGAGGCACGACATCGGCGAGCGGGGATGATCAGTGATTTCTGGCTGATCTCATGCATCCTCAATACTTGCTTAAGCAAGGAATTGGCCGCATACTGATGACATGCCTACGGAGCCCGCCGTGCAGCCGTTGACTCCCGCGGAGGAACGAACCTGGCGCACACTGATGCGCCTGATGATGCTCATGCCCAGGGCGATCGACGAAGACCTATGCCGTCGCACCGGCCTGGGCCTGACCCGCTACGTCGTCCTGATGCGGCTCTCCGAGGCTCCGGATCGCACGCTGCGGATGAGCGACCTGGCCGAGGCCGTGTCGATCTCACCCAGCAGGATGACTCGCATCATCCAGTCCATGCTCAGCGAGGGCCTGGTCACCCGCCAGATGGCACCTTCCGACGGTCGCGCCAGCCTGGCGACCCTGACCGAAAAGGGCCTGCACAGACTGCAAGACGCCTGGCCCGCCCACCTGGCGGGGGCCCGGAGACTGGTCATGGATCACCTAGACCCGCGGGATCTGGCCGACTTCAATCGCATGACGGAACGGCTGCTACGGGGCATCGAGGGCTCTTCCGGCTTCCAGGCAGGCCAGTCCTGTGAAGCGGAAAAAGCGACGCCGAACTAGGGGCCGCGTAGGACCCTGGTCGCTATCCGACGAAGCCGCGGTCGCCAGTGTGGCAGACGGGGCCGACCTCCAGCGGGCTGGCCAGCGCCGGGATAGCGGTAATCCGTTGGGCAGGCCGACGGGGCTCATGCCACTCCTTCGGTGGCGGGCCGGCGGCCCCATGAGGCATCGGGCCGGGGGACGCGTTCCCTGGGCGGGGACACCGCGGCCGGGGGTTTGGGGCCGCGGTCCTTGCCGAGTGTCGGGCATGTGACCGCGCCGACGCTGCTGACCGATACCGTCAGCCGGCCCAGGTTGGTGATCTCCACCGCGATCTCCTGGCCGTCGAGCACCTGGCCCACTCCGGCCGGTGTACCCGTGGCGATGACGTCGCCGGGGTAGAGCACCATCGCCGAGCTGACGTACTCGATGAGCCGCGGCACGTTCCAGATGAGGTCCCTCAGGTCGGCCCGCTGGCGCAGCTCCCCGCCGACCCAGGTGTGGAGTTCCATCTCCTCGACCGGCCCGGCCTCATCCGGCGTGACCAGATACGGGCCAGTCGGCGTGAAGGTGTCGAAGGACTTGCGGATGGAGCGGTCCTCGCCACCGCGCATGGTCATGTCCAGCAGGCAGGTGTAGCCCGCCAGGTAATCCAGGGCACCCTCGGCCCTAACGTGCGAGGCGGTGCGCCCGATGACGACGGCCAGCTCTCCCTCCTGGTCGAAACGCCGGTCGGTGTAGGGGAGCCGGACGGTCCCGCCGTCTCCGATCAGGGAGGACGGCGCCTTGAGGAAGACGCCGAGACCGTCAACGGCGGTGTCGACGGTCATCTCGCGCTGGTGGTCCCGGTAGTTGACCGGCGCCGCCACGATCTTGGTCGGATCGGGTACGACGGGCAGCGCGCGCGCGATCCTCGCCGCCGGGCTCCCCGCCGCGGCGGCAGCCGCCTCCTGCAGGTCGGTCCCTGCTGATAGCAGGTGCCGCATGGGGCTTAGCCCGGTCGTGCGGGCTCCCGGTACCGCATCGGTAACGTCGTGCATAACCCCGTCGACGGACACGCCCAGCCGCGGCTCGCCCTCGGGATCAAGGAAACTCATGAAACGCATCTGCCACGCCCTTTCGCTGAGGCCTCGCGGGTATCAGACCGCTTGCTCCGCGTA
>PMOU01000150.1:11633-12671 GCA_003161205.1 Actinomycetota bacterium
AGGTACTGCAGCATGGGGTGGGCGGCGTCACCGATCAGGACGGCGCGGCCATGGCGCCAGGTGGGGAGCGGGTCGCGTTCGAAGATGGGCGAGCGCTGGTCCCGGCCCACCAGCGCCACGGCCTGGCGCACCGGATCGCAGGCGAGGGCGAACCTCTCATCGAGTTCTTCGGGCGTGCCCCAGTCCTGCTCGCCGTGTTCCCACCGGTAACTGTGGAAGACCGCTACCTGGTTGTACAGTTCCCCGCGGCGGACCGGGTACTGCACCAGGTGCATGTCGGGCCCGATCCAGATGACGACATCGCCCGGCTCGATGTGGGCGACGTCGGTCACCGGCATGGTGCCCCGGTAGGCGACGTAACCGCTGGCAATCGGCTCGCCGCGGTCGATGAGCTGCCGGACGGTGGAGCGGATGCCGTCGGCGCCGACGATGACGTCGGCTTCGTAGCTGCTCCCGTCCGCGCAGGTCACGGTACCGCCGGAGGAGCGGCCGGAGGAGCGGGATGCCACCGCGATCACGTGCTTGCCGTTCTCGAGGCTGATGAGATCGCAGTTCTGGCAGGCCGCCAGCAGGATGTCGAGCAGGTCGCTGCGGTGCATCACCAGGTAGGGGTAACCGTAACGGTCCCGGTAGGGCCGGCCGAGGGTGAGGGCAGTGAGCACCGTGCCGTCAACGGCGTCCATCATGACGCCGCGGTCCGGGTGGACAGCCACCTCCTCGACGGCGTCCAGGATGCCCAGCCTGTGCATGGCGCGGGTGGCGTTAGCGCCGATCTGCAGCCCGGCGCCGATCTCGCGGAACGCCGCGGCCCGTTCCAGCAGGTGCACCTGCTGCCCGGCCCGGGCCAGCGCGAGGGCGGCCGAAAGCCCGCCGATGCCGCCCCCGACGACGAGCCACCGCGNNGCCCGAGCCGTGCAAGACGCAGCCGACCCGCCCGCCGGTCTGCCGGCTTCGGGGGGTGAGGGAACCGGCGGGGTAGCGGAACATTTCGCAGCGCATGGTCGGCATTACGTCACCGCCGGTGGCCGGGTTGGCGTA
>PMOU01000110.1:0-1860 GCA_003161205.1 Actinomycetota bacterium
GACGTGGTCACGGTCACCGACCTGGTCGAGAAGCCGGTGCCCGGCTCGGCGCCGAGCAACTGGATCCTGATCGGCCGCTACGTCTGCGACCCCGCGATCTTCGACGTGCTGCGCCAGACCCCGCCCGGGCGGGGCGGGGAGATCCAGCTCACCGACGCGCTCATGACGCTGGCCAAGATGAGCCCGGCCGAGGGCGGCGGCGTGCACGGCGTGNNTCCGACCTGGCCGAGGAGATCGTGCCCTGGCTGCGTAAGTACCTGGACAGCCTGCTGTGACCGAAGGCCGCGTCGCGGCCGCGCCCGGCGAGCTGGTCTCGGTTGAGGCGCACCTGGCCGACATCTTGTCCACCATCCGGCCGCTGGCGCCGACCGAGCTGAGCCTGGCCGACGCGCACGGACTGGTGCTCGCCGAGGACGTGGCGGCAAGCTATCCGCTGCCCTTGTTCGACAACTCGGCGATGGACGGGTACGCGGTGCGGATCGAGGACATCGCCGCGGCGTCCGAGGAAAACCCGGTCATGCTGCCGGTGGTGGCCGAGGTCGCGGCCGGGGACACCGGCGCGTACTCGCTGCCCGAGGGCACCGCCATCCGGATCATGACCGGCGCGATGCTGCCGTACGGGACCGAGGCGGTCGTGCCGCTGGAATGGACCGACGGCGGCTCGGCCCGGGTCGCCATCCGCGGCCGGGCGGACTACGGCCACTCGGTGCGGCTGGCCGGCGGCGACGCGAAGGCCGGCGAGGTGCTGGTCAGCGCGGGCACCCGGCTGCGCCCGATGCACATCGCCGTCCTCGCGGCGGCCGGCCGCGGCGCGGTCCTGGTCCGGCCCCGGCCGCGCGTGGTCGTGCTGTCCACCGGCAACGAGCTGGCCGAGCCGGGCGCGGCGATCATCCCCGGCCGGATCTGGGACTCCAACAGCTTCATGCTCGCCGCGGCCGCCCGCGAGGCGGGCTGCAACGCNNGCCATCGTGCCGGACAACCCCGACGAGGTGCTGCCGGCCATCGAGGACCAGCTGGCGCGCGCCGACCTGATGATCACCACCGGCGGGGTCAGCATGGGCGGCGAGCACGACGTGGTCAAGGCGGCGCTGCAGCGGCTCGGCACGATCGCGTTCCGCAA
Organism: Actinomycetota bacterium; assembly: GCA_003161205.1. Next base: position 1,121 of record PMOU01000110.1, read on the forward strand.
GGTCGCGATGCAGCCGGGGATGCCGCAGGGATTCGGCACCGTCGCCCTCAGCGCCGCGGCCGACCCGGAGCCAAGTGCCCGCCGGAGCATCATCGGCAGGCTCGCGAACCGCGGCGAAGTGACGGAAGACCCGGCCCGCCCGGCGGACGAGCAGGTCCCGATCTTCACGCTGCCGGGCAACCCGGTCAGCGCGTACGTGTCGTTCCAGGTCTTCGCCCGGCCCGCCATCGGCGCCCTGCAGGCCTACGACGGGATGGGCCTGGAAAAGATCACGGCCGAGCTAGCCGGCCCGCTGCGCTCACCGCCCGGGCGGCGGTCCTACCTGCGCGGCGTCCTGGACCGTGCCCGCGGCCGGGTCACCCCGCTCACCGGCCAGGGCTCCCACCAGGTGGCCACGCTGGGCAAGGCCAACGCGCTGGTCATCGTGCCCGAGTGGGTGGTGCAGATGGCNNGAGGGCGAGACGGCCGACGTGCTGGTCCTGCCGTGACCGCGGGGACGGTGCGGAGGGGTGCACCACTGCCCGTTCGGCCAAAAAGGAGTGTTACCCCATGACGGAAATCGCGTCGGGCCGGGCGCTGACCCACGTGGACGCCGCCGGGCATGCGCGGATGGTCGACGTATCCGGCAAGGACGTGACGGCGCGGGCCGCCTGCGCGACCGGGCGGGTGCTGCTGTCGGCGGCGGCGGTCGCGGCCCTGCGGACCGGGGAGGTGCCCAAGGGCGACGCGCTGGCGGTGGC
>PMOU01000110.1:1930-7748 GCA_003161205.1 Actinomycetota bacterium
GGGTCGAGTGGAAAGAAGGCGGGAAGACCGGCCGGTGGACCAGACCGTAATCAGGGCCCTCGCGGTCACGGTGTCCAACCGGGCCGCCGCCGGGGTGTACGCGGACAAATCCGGACCCGTGCTAGCCGAACTGCTGCGCGCGGCGGGATGCGCGGTCGTGGACGGGCCGGCGGTCATCCCGGACGGGGACGCGGTGGAGACAACGCTGCGGGACGCCGTGGCGGCCGGCTACGACGTCGTCGTCACCACCGGCGGGACCGGGCTCACGCCCGGCGACCTGACCCCGGAAATGACCAGGCGGGTGCTGGAGCGGGAGATCCCGGGGATCGCCGAGGCGCTGCGCTCGGCCGGAGCCGCGGCGGGGGTGCCGTCCGCGATCCTCTCCCGCGGCCTGGCCGGGGTGGCGGGCCGGACCCTGATCGTCAACCTGCCCGGTTCGACCGGCGGCGTCCGCGACGGGATGGCCGTCCTGACGCCGGTGCTGGGGCACGCCGTGGCCCAGATAAACGGGGGCGATCATGTCCGTACGGAATCCGGCGCGAAACGCTTACCCTAGATCGCGTAGCGTCAGCGGCGATACAGGGGAATGATGGGAACGTGGGACGCATGCGCGGCTGGCCGGTCACCCTCACCGAGCCCCATCTGCTCGGCGAACCGGTCGAGCTGCGGCCGGTGCGGGTGAGTGACGCCCGCACGTGGCGCGAGATACGGGTGCGGAACGCCCCGTGGCTGCGGCCGTGGGAGCCGACCAACCCNNTACGTCGCGATGGTGCGGGCGATGCGGCGCGAAGCCCGCCAGGGGCAGGCGATCCCGTGGGTGGTGACCTACGGCGGTGAGTTCGCGGGACAGCTGACGGTGGGGTCGATCACGTGGGGTTCGGCGCGGTCGGGGCAAGTCGGGTACTGGATCGACGAGACCTACGCCGGCCACGGCATCATCCCGACCGCCCTGGCCATGGCCGTGGACCACTGCTTCGGCGTCGTCGGCCTGCACCGGCTCGAGGCGTCCATCCGGCCGGAGAACCACGCCTCGCGGCGGGTGGTGGAGAAACTCGGCTTCCGCGAGGAAGGCGTCCGGATCCGCCAGCTGCACATCAACGGGGCCTGGCGGGACCATGTGTGTTACGCGCTCACCTCGGAGGAAGTGCCGCAGGGGCTGATGCCCAAGTGGCGGAGCACCCTGATGGCGTCACGGTCGAACGCGGGCTGATGTCCCAGGTTCTCGGGTTTGGGGTTTTCAGGTTTTCGGGGGGTTAGCTGGGATTTTTAGCTGTTTGTGGCTCTTCCGGTCGTTTCGGGTGGGCCTGTCTTGACGAATGTTGCGACACACCGGGTCCGGTCCTCGTTTGGGGCCGCTCTAGCTATTACTTTGCGTCACGTGAGCGTGCTCGCGGGCAGCAGCATGCCCGCACCCGAGGCCCGGGGAATCCGCCGCCGGGCCGCCCGGCGCCCGCCACGCCGAGGGGAGGATTGTTGAGCAGCGCGATACTGTATGTCGCCATCGTCGCCATCTGGGCGATCGTGCTCATCCCCCGCTGGCTCAAAAGGGACTCATCCGCCGAAGCGGCCGTCGAGGCCGACGCCGCCGAAGAGACGCCGGCGGCTGAAGAGCAGCCCGCGCCGCCACCCCTGGTGCGGGAGGACGATACGGTGCGGATTCGCAAGGCGGGGCGCCGGAGCGCGCCGGAGGCACGGGCCGCCGCGCCGGAGGACCGGCCGCCGCTGAGGTCGCAGGATCGGCCGCCGCTCGGGTCGCAGGATCGGCCCCGCAGGTCGGAGGACCGGGCTCGGGGGTCGGAGGATCGGGCCCGGGGGTCGCGAGACGGACGCGAGGACGGACGGCCTGAGGAGGTCCGTCGCGGGGGCGGCCAGGAGCGTGTCCGCGTGGTGTCCGCACGCAGGCGGATGCTCGGGCTGCTCGTCGTGCTCACCACCGGAGCCTGCACGCTCGCGGTCACCCGGACGGCAGCCTCCTGGGTAGTGGCGCCGCCGGCCGTCCTGCTGGTCGGCTACCTGGGCCTGCTCAGGGAAGCCTCCAAAGCCGACGCCGAGCGGCGGGAAATGACCCGTGCCCGGTCGGCTCACCCGGCCGCCGCGGGCCGGGCCGCGGCTCCGGCCCGGCCGGCCACTCCCCCGGCGGCTGTCCCAGCGGCTGTCCCGGACGCGGAGATCATCGAGATATCCACGTCACGAGGGGCACCGGAGCAGGGCGGCGAGGAGTTCTACGACCAGTACGCGGACGCCAAGCTGCGCGCGGTCGGTGACTTAAGCCTTAACGGGTGCGGACCATCAGGACCTGAGGGCCCCGGAAGGAAATGTTGGGATGGAAGGTGAACTGCTGGTCCGGAACCAGCCGCAGGGCCGGGTAGCGGCGGGCCAGCTCGGCGACGGCGATCTGGGCTTCCAGCTTGCCGAAGTTCGCGCCTAGGCAGAAGTGCAGGCCCAGGCCGAACGCCAGATGCCTGGCCGCGTCGGCGCGGTGCAGGTCAAATTGATCAGGCCGGTCGAACGCGGCGGCGTCCCGGCCGGCCGCGGCTAGCCACAGGAACAGCTTGGCGCCCGCGGGGATCGGCACGCCCCCCAGCGTGACCGGCCGGGTGGTGACCCGCCGCCAGACCGGCACGGACGGGTCGTAGCGGAGGCTCTCTTCCACCGCGGCCGGGATCAGGTCCGGCTGCTTCGCGATGCCGGCCCAGCGGGCCGGGTCCTCGAGCAGGCGGCGGACGGTGTTCCCGATCAGGCCGGTGGTGGTCTCGTGACCGGCGAACGACAGCGAGAACAGGATCGAGGAGATCTCGTCCAGGGTCAGCCGCTCCGGGTCCTCGTCATGGATGGCGATCAGGTCGCTGGTCAGGTCGTCGCCGGGCACGCGGACCTTGACGTCCACCAGGTCGCGGAGGTAGCCGCGGTAGGCCGCGATCATGGTGGCGATCTCGACCTGGTCCTCCGGTGCCGGGCGACCCCACGACAGCGCCGCCCGGTACCCGCACCAGTGCTTGAGCTGGGCGAAGTCCCGCTCGGGCACGCCCATCAAGGAGAAGACGATGGTGGCGGGCAACGGGAAGGCCAGCGCGGCGACCAGGTCGAACTCGGGGGCGTCCCCGGCCTGGTCGAGCAGCCGCTTCGTGGTCGCCTCGATGGTGGGGATCATCGCCGTGACCCGCTTCATGCTGAACGCGCGGGCGGCCGGCTTGCGGAGCCGGGCGTGCTCGGGCTCGTCCAGGCTGACCATGCTCGGCGCGGGCTTGTGGCCGCCCGCGAGCANNTGGGCTTCGGCGACCAGCGGCACCAGCGGAGCCTGGGCGACCGCCGCGGAGTACGCGGCCGGGTCCCGGAAGACCGCCTCGATGTCGGCGTAGCTGGTGATCACGTAGTAGCCGATCGAGGGGGCGTAGAAGACGGGCGTTCCGGTGAGGGGAAGCGCGGACATGACCGTGTAGGGATCCGCGAGGAAGCCGGGTGAGAGGGGGTCGAACGATTCGTCGACGGGGCAGCCGTGGGCGGGGGCGGCGGGCGTCATTGCGGGCCTCCTCAGGGTCAGGTATCGGCTGGCGGCTTTGGGGCCGGGTGGCTTTGNNGGCCGGGTGGCTTTGGGGCCGGGCGGCTTTGGGGCCGGGCGGCTTGGGGGCCGCGTGATGTTCATCATGTCGCCTGGCCGCGTGGCTGTCATCAGGTGCTCGCGGGTGTTCGCGTCAGTAGCGGGCGAAGGCGCGAGCGGCGATACACAGGCAGGGCACTTCGTTTGCTAGGCTGACTCAGGTTCTCGGGGCTGTGGCGCAGTCCGGTAGCGCACCTCGTTCGCATCGAGGGGGTCAGGGGTTCAAATCCCCTCAGCTCCACCTGAGACGCCCTATTCGAACCTACCCTGGCCCCGAGGGCCAGGGCTGAGACCCTGCAATCGGCGATCCAGGCACCGGATGCGGCGGCAGACGAACGGGTAATCTAGTGGCATGACCGAGAATCCCCTGAGCTTTGGCGCTGACGTCGGAGACCATCAGGTGATCACCCGCGCGGGTCAGGTCGAGGCCGTCGTGGTTCCCGTGGAGGAGTACCGCGCGCTGAAGGCACTGGAGCAGCGCGAGGCTGAGCTGTACTGGGCCGTGCATGAGGCCAGGTACCCGTCGCGGCCAGGCGACGACGTGCCCGAGGGCAAGGCCTACGATTCGATGGACGCGCTGCTGGCAGACCTCGACCGGCCGGAATGAAGTACGTCCGCACTGCGGGCTTCCTCATCGACCTGCGGCGGCTGCCTGCGGAGCACCGCAAGCTTTCGTGCTCGCGGTGCACACTCTCCTGCGCCCGGCTCTAGATGAGGGCGCGCACACCGGTGCTGTGCCATGGCCGAGAGCCTTGCGCATTCACCGGATTGGCGCGAACTACTCGATGACTTGGAGCTTTGCCTCACCGGACGGCCGGGCTCTGTTCAGGCTGGCCGAAGTCAACGGAGAGACTGTCGTCGTGTGGCTTCGCATCGGAAACCACTCGATCTACAACTCGTGAACCGTTACCCCACCATGGTGGACCCTCCGGGCGGGCTGGACAGGCGGCTCTCCATTTCACTTACCGACCACAATCCTTGATCGTAGAGTCCGAGGCGATCCCGTCCCTGGCCCAGGCATAACCTGCTCGACGGTCAGATGGCATTTCGCAGGTGGCTGCCGTCAACGCGATAGCTGTCGCGGGAGCCCAGTCGCATGCTTGCGGTGTGGCTGACGCTACGCCGTAGCGAATGGCCGCTCATTCACACACCGCAAGGCTTCATGACAGCACTGCCGGCCGCTCGTACGAAACGATCCCGTTCTCCCGTTGGGTATCGGCGCAAAATGTCGGGATGGCTCACTACATTCGCACTAGAAGTAAGGCGGTACCTGCGGATAAGGGAGGGTCATGCCATGCTGACGGCGGCTCGTGACCGGCTGGCCAGGACACTGCGCGGCGATGCGCAGACGGCGTTCAGCGTCGAACTCACGGCGAGCACAGACGACCTGCGCTTGGAGGTCGAGGGCTTCGGACCTGTTAAGTTCCCGGTGACTCCGGCGAAGGCCCGCAAGCTGGCCGGCCTCGGTCAGCCGGCCCGGTTCGGCCGGGGCGAGGAGACGCTGACCGACCCGGACGTCCGCGACACCTGGGAGATCCCCAAGCACCTCGTCCGCGCCAGATGGGAGGACGCCGTGCTGAAGGATGTCCTCGCCACGGTGAAAGACGGGCTGGGGCTGCCGCACGCTGCCGGGCTGACGGCCGACCTTCACTCCTTCCTCGTCTATGAGCCGAACCAGTTCTTCCTTGCCCACCAGGACACCGAGAAAGACAACTCGATGATCGGGACCCTGGTGGTGACCTTGCCATCCAGCTACAGCGGTGGCGAGCTGGTGGTGGCGCACAGCGAGGAGCAGAAGGCCTACCGGGGGTCGAGGGCGTCCCTGTCGCTGGTCGCCTTCTACGCGGACTGCCGGCACGAGGTTCTCCGGGTGAAGTCGGGCTACCGGCTTACCCTCACGTACAACTTGCTGCTGGACGGGAACACCCGCCGTCCCGACGGCGACGACGGGACGGTCGCTGAACTGACGGATCTCCTCCGCGAGCACTTCAGCACGCCAGTTGCCCGGTATTACGGCGGACCCCCGGCCGACCCGCCGAACCGGCTCGTCTACCTCCTGGACCACGAGTACACGCCCCGCGGGCTGAACTGGCGCCGGCTGAAGGGCGCGGACGCGAGCCGGGTTGCTCTCCTGCGGGCAGCCGCAGACAAGGCCGGCTGTGAGGCCGTCCTCGCGCTCGCCGACATCCGGACAACGCACGGCGCGTTTCCGGTTGATGA
>PMOU01000660.1:0-1550 GCA_003161205.1 Actinomycetota bacterium
ATCAAGCGGCTGATCGAGCCGGAGGAGGTGGCCGAGCTGGTGGCCTTCCTGTGCTCAAGCCCGGCGTCCTTCGCCAACGGATCGTCCTGGGTGCTCGACGGCGGCTGGTCCGCCCGCTGACTCGCCCGCCTGGGTTAGAAGATGGCGATCGGGTTCCACGGCGACCCGGTGCCGCCGGGCAGCCGGAGCGGCAGCCCGACCACCATGAACTCAAAGCGCCCCTCCTGCCCGCACGCCGCGGCCAGATCCTCGAGCTGCAGGCTGTCCGCGGCGAACATGCCCATCGCGGTCACCTGCAGCGGGTGAATCGGGTAGAGGATGCCCTGCACGTTGCTCGGCACCGTCTCCCCGTCACCGTCCGGCAGGAACGCGGCGATCCGCCGCTCGTGCATCCAGCCGATGGTGTCCACGTGCAGTCCGGCCTTGCCCTCGCCCGCGGGCGGGTAGTCGTTGTTCCAGGCGCCGAGGGCCAGCCGGCGGCGATGGTGCCCGGTCCGGAACACCAGGATGTCGCCTTCGCCGAGCCGGACCTGCTCGGCCGCCTCGCCCGCCTCGAGTTCGGCCCGGGACACGGCTTCCCCGGGTTCGAGCCAGTCGACGCCGCGGAACCTGGGCACGTCGAGCAGCACCGCCCGGCCGACGAGCCCGCGGGAGTACGCGGTGACGTCGAGCGCGGTCGCGCCTTGAGTGGTCATCACCTCAAGGGCCGGCCGGCCGTTGTAGACCTGGCCCCGGTAGGCGATGTGGCAGAGCGCGTCCATATGGGTGTGGCAGTCACCGTGGAAGGCCAGGCCGAGAAAGTCGGTGGCGAACGTCAGCGTGCTCGACCCGATATCGATGTCATGGCCCTGGACCACATGGTGGATCACCGGGCTGGGGTTGTCCGGGCCTGCCACCGTGTTCATCGGGATCGACATCGTGACCTGCCGTCCGGACCGGACCAGGCCGGCCGCGGCCCGCACCGTGTCCGGGGTGATGTAGTTGAGCGTCCCGAGCTCGTCGTCGGGACCCCAGCGACCCCAGTTCCCGCTCACGCCTCAGATGAGCACAAACGAGATGTCGGTGATGCGGCCCTGGGGCTCGTCGATGAACTTCGCGCGGACGCGCGGCTGACGCTGCAGTTGGGCAGCCGCCGCGCCGATGTCGCTGAGGTCGAGCCCGTTTACCATGTTGACCAGGGCCGTGTCGGCTCCGTCCAGCGTCACGTACGCCATCACGATCGGCGGCTTGGGCAGGCCAGGGAAGGCCGCGGTGATGATCGTGAAGGTCTCGAGGGTACCTTCGGGCCCAACCGGCACCCAGTCCGTCGTGCGCTTGAAGCACGCGTCGCAGAACGACCGCGCCGGGACCAGAACACGCTGGCAGGATGGGCATCGCGCACCCATGATCTGCTGGGAGTCCTTGAGCGCGGCGAAGAAGCGGCTGGCCGCCTCGCCCGCGAAGTAGGTGTAGTCGAAATTCCAGTTGCCCGGGATCGTAATCAGCTCGGTCGTGTCGGTCATGATGTGCCGCTCCTAATCCGGGCGCTCGGTGCCCAGTACGCAGACGGT
>PMOU01000660.1:1611-3067 GCA_003161205.1 Actinomycetota bacterium
CAGAAGCCCAGTGCCGGATAGGCCATGGCCTCCGCACTGGAGAACGCCGAGTACAACTCCACCACGTCGATGTCCTTGCGCGCGTCCGTGACGCCGGCGTCGGCGTAGGCACGCTCGGCGGAACGGCGCAGCGACAGCAGGTCGACCAGCGTGCCTTCAGGCCGGTGGAAACGGTCACCCATGGCATAGGCATCCGAGGTCGACGCCATGCCCTGCAACCAGGCCGGGACACGATCGCCGACGCTGTCCTCCTCCGCGATGACGAGGGCGCACGCCCCCTCGGACATCGGGCAGGTCTCGAACCGATGGATCGGCCAGGCCAGCAGCGGCGAATCCAGGATGTCCTCCGGCGACAGATCCCTGTGGATGTGCGCGAGCGGGTTCTTGAGCGCGTTGCGATAGTTGCGCGAGGCGATCTCAGCCCAGTCGCGCTCGCTGTAGCCGTAGACCCGCATGAGCATGGAGGCGCGCAGCGCGGCCATGGTGATCGTGGTCAGCGGGAAGTCCTTCTCGTACACCGGATCGAAGATCGTGTTGAACACTTGCTGCGACGTGGTGGCCTGGCCCATCCGCTCCAGGCTGATGACGAGGGAGACCTTCGCCCGGCCCGATCCCACGTACGAGGCGCCCGCGAACGCGGCAGAAGATCCGGTCACGCCGCCGGTATTGACCCGCACGTACGGCTTGCCGGCACCGAAGATCGCCGTCTTCTCCACGCCGTTCTCGCCGGCGAGCGCGTCGGGCGCGACGCCCATGACGATCGCGTCGACCGCGGAAATGTCCATGCCGGCGTCGTCGAGCGCCTTCTCGGCCGCCTCCCAGATCATGTCGGCCGAGCTGAGCTCGGTGTGCGCACGCTTGTAGGAGGTCTGCCCGACCCCCACCACCGCCATCCGGGATTTCACGCGGCCTCCAGCACGATCACGGTCTGGGTCTGCCCGGCGACGGTCGACGATCCGCTGGCGAGGGCCGTACGCACTCCGTCGAGCTGGATCGGGCCGGCCTGGCCGCGCAGTTGCAGGATCGCCTCGGCGATCCGCAGCAGTCCCATCGCCGGGCGGCTGTACCCGCTGGCCCCGCCGCCGGACGGGTTGGCTCGTGGGTCGTCGGCCAGCCCTAGCATGCCCTCACCAGCCGGAGCCAGCCCCACAGCCTCCAGGCCGAGGGCCTCGTCGATCAGCGTCAGGCCGTCCACCTCCGCCACGTCCATCGCTGTGCCGGGCGTGCCGGCCTCGGCCAGCGCGCGGTCAGCCGCCTGGCTCAGGCTGCGAATCGACCGCAGCGGCCGGTCGCCGAACAGGTAGGGCTCCGACGACTGGCCCATGCCGGTCACCCGGATCGCTGTCGGCTCGGTCGACAGCACCATCGATACCGTGATGTCCGCCCACAGCGGCATGTCGCCGGTGTCCAGCGGGAAATGCGGTGCTGAGGTGAAGCCACCTGCCTTGAGCGCCCG
>PMOU01000632.1:0-2046 GCA_003161205.1 Actinomycetota bacterium
TCGCGCTGGGGCAGGGTCAGCGCTCCTATCTTGGCGAGCAGCGCGGCATCGACTGCGCCGGGCGGATCCATCGCGAGCACGGTGGCCGGCTGGCCCCCGGAAGGCTGGAACGCCACCGCGGCTCGCACCCCGGCAATCGTCACGAGCCGGCCCAGCACGGCGGGCAGCGCACCGAGCGCCGTGTCATCGCGCATGATCTGCGCGACGGCGTAATCAAGCACGGCCGCCGCTGACCCGCCCTGGCGCACTCGGTTCGTGACCAGATCCGGACCCGTCCTAGCCCGTGGTGCCCCCATATGTCCCCTAAGCCCCAAAGCCCCCATGGCTCTCTGCATCAACATCCTATGCCGCAGATAGTTATCTATCCAACACTGAAGGTTACTAACCGTCATCTTCGCCAGCCAGCGGCAAAGGGAGTAACGTAAGCGGCGGTTTCGGCCGCCTCTGCGGTGCACAGGGAGAGACCCATGTACCAGCCCGTCACGTCCACCCCGGCATGATCGAACTGGACCGGCTGACCAAGCGTTTCGGTCCCGTCGCCGCGCTGGACGACCTGACCGTCACCGTGCGCCCGGGCCACGTGACCGGTTTCCTCGGGCCGAACGGCGCGGGCAAGACCACCACGATGCGCCTCATCCTCGGCCTGGATGCGCCGACCTCGGGCACGGCCCTGGTCAACCGGCGCCGGTACGACGCCCTGGTCCGCCCGCTGCACCAGGTCGGCGCCCTGCTGGACGCGACCGCCCTGCACGGCGGCCGCACCGCCCGGCTGCACCTGGCGGCGATCGCGCAGAGCAACGGGATCGGGCGGCGCCGGGTCACCGAGGTGCTCCGGCTGACCGGGCTGGAGGCGGTGGCCGACCGCCGGGTCAAGGAGTACTCGCTCGGCATGAAGCAGCGCCTCGGCATCGCCGCCGCGGTGCTCGGCGACCCGCCGGTCCTGATGTTCGACGAGCCGGTCAACGGCCTGGACACCGAGGGCATCGGCTGGGTCCGCGTGTTCTTCAAGGAACTGGCCGGCCAGGGCCGTACCGTCCTGGTGTCCAGCCACCTGATGAGCGAGATGGCGCTGACCGCCGACCACCTGATCGTCATCGGCCGCGGGAAGCTGCTCGCCGACATGCCCACGGCCCAGCTCATCGCGGCCAACGCACGCCACGACGTGCTGCTGCGCTCGCCCCGGGCGGCCGAGCTCGCCACGCTGCTCACCGCCCGCGGCGCGGCCGTCACCCCGCAGCCCGACGGCGCCCTCGTCGTGACCGGCCTGGACGCCGCCGCGATCGGCGACCTGGCCGCGGCCCACGGCATCGCCGTGCACGCCCTGGTGCCCCGCCAGGCCTCCCTCGAGGACGCCTACCTGGACCTCACCGGCGAAAGCACCGACTACCGCGGCAGCCTGGAAGGGACCCCCGCCCCATGACCCCCGCGCCGTCGCTCGCCGTCCGGGCCCGCGACCTGCTCGCCTGCGAGTGGACCAAGTTCCGCTCGGTCCGCTCGACCTACTGGACGCTGGCCGTCGCGGTCGTCACTCCCGTCGGGTTCAGCGTGCTGGTCGCGGTCGCTCTCGCCGCCTCGCCCGCCCGCGGGGCGCCACCCGACCCGCTGCTGCCCGGCCTGCTCAGTCTGGAGTACGCGCTGGTCGCGGCCGGCGGCCTGGGCGTGCTGGCGTTCAGCTCGGAGTTCGGCACCGGGCTGATCCGCACGACCTTCGCCGCGGCGCCGCGCCGCCGNNTCCCGCCCCGGCGTGCCCGGGGCCGTGCTGGCCGAGGGCCTCCTGCTGTGCGTGTCCGCCCTGCTCGGCGTGGGCCTCGGCGCGATCATCCGGCACACCGCGGGCGGGATCGCCGCGACGCTCGGGCTGATCCTGGTGCCGGGCATCCTGAGCGTGCTCCCGGCCCCGTGGGGCCCGCGGATCGGCCGGTTCACCCTCGTCGACGCGGCCAGCCAGGTGACGGCCCTGCATCCGCAGCTGGACCTGCTCGCCCCCGCCGCCTCACTCCTGGTCCTGCTGGCCTGGCCCGCCGCCGCCCTGCTGGCCGCCGCCCT
>PMOU01000632.1:2108-4654 GCA_003161205.1 Actinomycetota bacterium
CGTCGTTGGTCAGCGTCAGCCGCTGGCCGTTCAGACCGTAGAGGGCGATGAGCGCGGCGAGCGCGAGTCGCTTGTTGCCATCGACCAGGGCGTGATTTCGTGCGATCGAATGCAGCAGGGCGGCGGCCTTGCGGTCCATCCCCGGGTAGGCGTCCTGACCGAAGGCGGTGGCCTGCGGCCGGGCGAGAGCGGCTTCTAGCAGTCCGTAATCGCGAATCTCCAGCCCGGGCCCGAGCGTGCGCTCAGCTACGTAGAGCAGGTCAGGAAGGGTCAGGAAGATCACTGACCGAGCCGCTCCAGCGCCTCGGCGTAACGGGGCAGCTCTTCGTCGAGTACGCGCTCGAGCAGGTCGGCCCGGCTGTGGTTCTCGACGTACTCCCGGATGGCCTGCCGGGCTACCTCCTGCATCGACCGCTGCTCAAGCTCGGCCCGGCGGCGGAGCGCGTCGGTCTCATCGCCGTCAAGCCGCAATGTCATGGCCATGTCCCTAATGGTATCACTATTGATACCGGCCGCGATCAGCCCGCCGGGCGGCTGACTCGCCGCATCTCCGTCAGCGCGGCCACCGGGTCGGACAGGTGCTGCCGTACCCGGCCGAGACAAACTGCACCGGCGGTGACGGCCACGGCCTCGCCGCCTGATTCGCGGTGCGTGTCAAAGACAGGAGCGGGACTCACAACGTGATCGATGGTAACTTTAAGTAGCTAGATGTGTACGGAGGGTAAGAGATGCGAGGAACTCATGGTCGCGTGACCGGCAGGCGGCGTGCCCGCCTTCTCGGCCGGTGTGTCCTAATGGCCTGCGGAATGTGCCTGATGATGCTGTTCACCGCGGGGCGCGCTGCTGCTGTCGCGTGCGGCAGTGCCGAGACGGCCGGTACCGCCTGCACGCTGACCGGCACCGCCGGCGTGACGGCTGGCGCCCTGAACCTGACCTCGCCGAGCGCCCTGGCCTGGGCCACCACGTTGACCGGGCTTGACCTGCAGCTGGCCGACACGACGACCGCGCACCAGTCATACCTGGTCGATGACGCCACCGGTAGCGGTCTTGGCTGGCACGTGACGGTGTCGGCGACCACATTCACCAACGGGAGCGCCACCCTGGCGAACTCGGGCACGTTCTCGACCAACGGCAGCACCTCCTCCGAGACCGCCACCACGGCCCCGACCGCCGCCTGCTCCTCGGGCGCGACGTGCGTGCTGCCCACCGACGTGACGACCTACCCAGCGGCCATTACCACTGCGACGTCGTCGCCGACGGCCGTCGACATCTACGACACCAGCGCGAGTAGCGGCATGGGATCGATCACCATCGGGGTTGGCGCCGATCCGGTCGGATGGTGGCTCAACATGCCGGCCAAGGGCCTGGCCGGCTCCTACACCTCCACGGTCACGTTGGAGGTCATCTCCGGGCCATGACCCGGTCGGGCAGGCACGCGGCGGCGGGTTCACGCGGTGCCGGTTCCGGATGCTCGCCGCCGGCCTGCACGATCTGCGACACCTCGGCCGGCCCCGGCGAGGGCGTGATGACGACAGGCGGCTCTGCCGCTACCGACCCGATTGGATGGCTGATTAATATGCCCCCTGCAGTTCATTCAGCGAACAGCCGTTCCGGGCGCCGATTCGGCCGGCGGACGACCATGGCGGCCATGATGGCGGTGCTGGCCGTCGTGATGACGGCCGGGCCGGCCGCGGCGGTCACCAGGGTCGGCCCCGGACTCGGCGGGACATTCGGCATAACCCCGGCCCCGGTCAGGGACGGTCGCGCGGCACCCTACTTCGTCATGTCGCTGGCACCAGGGGAGACCGTCACGGCGACCGCGGTTGTCGCCAATCACGGGCCGACGGCGGAAAAGCTCAAGCTCAGCCGTTCGACCGGGGGCACCGCGGCCAACGGGGGCAGCTCCTTCAGCCAGCCCCCCCACGGATGCTCCGGCGTGGGCTGCTGGGTGACCGGCCTGCCGGGGGACCTCACGCTGGCGGCTGGCACGAGTGAGGTCGTGCGCTTCAGGGTGCACGTGCCCGCCGGGACGCAGAACGGCCAGTACCTAGCCGGGATCACCGGCGAACTCGCCACGCCGCCGCCGGCGGTGAAAGTCGGCTCGAACGGGCATGCGTCGGCCCAGGCCATCATCGTCGAGCAGGTCACCGTGAGCGTCGCGGTCACCGTGGGCTCGCTGTCCGCCATGACGACCCGACTGCGGATACCCGATGTCTTCGGGACAGCCATCGGGAGCCTCGCCCGGCTGAATGTCATGCTGGACAACACCGGGCAGACGTTTACCCACGCTAAAGGCGATGCCAGCTGTACCGCCGCCGGCCAGCGGAAGACCTACACCATCATCGCGGCTACGGTGCTGCCGGCCGGTCATGCCACGATCGCCGCCAACGCTCCCGGGTTCCCGGAAGGCTCGCCGGTTCCGTGCACGGTGCGGCTGGCCTACGGTAACGGCCAGATTGCCAGCTGGGCCGGTCTGGTCAGCGTGCCCGTCCCGCCGAAGGTCCGCCTGATCCACACCGGGCCGGGCGCCTACGCGGTGATCCCGG
>PMOU01000632.1:4740-6027 GCA_003161205.1 Actinomycetota bacterium
GCACCCTGGCCCGCCTGTCCGTAGGCGCCCTAGCGCTGAGCGCGGGAATCGCCGGGCCGATCCTGCTGACCGCCGGCACCGCCCAGGCCACACCATGCGGCAGCGCGACCGTAGCCGGGACGAGCTGCACTCTAACGGGGACGTTCGGCCTGACGGCGGGCACGCTGACGCTGACCTCGCCGTCCGCGCTGGGCTGGTCAGCCACCGCGAACGGCGCTGACCAGCAACTGGTCGACGCAACGGGCGGGCACGAGTCGTATCTGGTCAATGATGCCACCGGCAGCGCTGATGGCTGGCACGTGACCGTCGCCGCCACCCAGTTCAGCACCGGCGGCAGCTCGCCGAGCACGCTCGCGAACACCGGCACGTTCTCGACCAACGGGAGCCTGACCTCGATTTCCGGCAGCACGGCCCCGACCGCCACCTGCCTGAGCGGGTCAACGTGTACGACGCCGACCGACACCACGTCGTACCCGGTGGCCATCACCACTGCGACGACCGCCTCCAACATCTATGACGCCAGCGCCACTACCGGCCTGGGGTCGGTCACCATCGGCGGATCAAGCGCCGCCAATCCGGTCGGCTGGTGGCTGAACGTGCCCGCGAACACCCTGGCCGGCACCTATACCTCCACCGTTACCGTGGACATCATCTCCGGGCCGTGACCTGACGAGCCGCCGGACGACGGCGCCACGAGCGAAACGAAGAGGCCAGGTGCCGGCCCGCATGACGCGGGCCGGCACCTAGGGTCATGGGCCGGAGATGAGGGTAAGGGTCACAGTCGATGTGTAGCTGCCGACGCGGACAGAGGCGGGAACGTTGAGCCACCAGCCGAATGGGTCGGCAGCGGTGGAGCCGCCGAGGGTCATCGCGCCTTCGCCCGAGTTGGCTGAGGTGTCGTAGATGGTGTAACTCGGGGGCGAGCTGCCCGTACTGGCCATCACCGGATAAGTGGTCGTGTTCGCCGGCAGCGTGCAGCTGCTGACGCACGTCGCGGTGGGCGCGCTGGTGCTCGTGGCCGAGCCGGTACTGCCGGTGACGTTGAGGGCGCCGCTGTCGGGCAGCGAGTAGGTCCCGGTGGTCAGGGTGGTCGCGGAGATCGTGATGTGCCAGCCGTTCCCGGCGCCGGTGCTGTCGCCGACGGTGAGCTGCTGATCACCGGCGACGGTGTCGACGGTGGACTGGTCGAAGCCGGTGTCGGTGACGGCCCAGGTGAGGGACGTGGGGGCGGCCATTTCCAGGCCGTCCGGGACGTTGGTGACCGGGGCGCTAGGCGCGGATACCCCA
>PMOU01000467.1 GCA_003161205.1 Actinomycetota bacterium
GCCTTGCCCTTCAGCGCGTGCTCCCCGGCATGAGCGAACCCGATCGCGCTGCCCGCGACCCGGCTCGTCACGGCATCCACCAGCACCTGCCCCGGCGCGGCGGCCGACTGCACCCTGGCCGCCGTGTTCACCGCGTCTCCGGCGACCATGCCCTCGCCTATCGCGCCGAGGGTCACCGCGACCTCGCCGGTCACCACTCCGGCCCGGGCCGCCAGGCCGGGCACCCCGGCGTCGCGCCCGAGCTCGACCACCGCGGTCACCAGGTCAAGCGCCGCGCGTACGGCCCGCTCGGCATCCTCCTCGGTCGCGGCCGGAGTCCCCCAGACCGCCATGACCGCATCCCCGATGAACTTCTCCACCACTCCGCCGTACCGGCTGATGATCGTCCGGGCCGTCCCGAAGTACCGGGACAGCAGCTCACGGACCTCCTCGGGATCGAGAGACTCCGACAGCGGGGTGAAGCCGACCACGTCGCAGAACAGCACTGAGCACACCCGGCGCTCGGCGGCCGGCTCACGGCCTGGGCCGGGATCCGCGGCCATCGCCGCGGCGGTGGCCGTGGCGGGGGCGGCCAGTGCGGCATCGAACAGGTCGGTACCGCAGACCCGGCAGAATCGCTTGCCGGGAGTCAGCGGCCCGCCGCAGGACGGGCACCCTCCCGCGGGAGTGCCGCAATCCGCGCAGAACCGGTCGCCCCCGACCAGGGGCGCACCGCAATGCCGGCATGTCAACGGACCCTCCCCACGCTCGGCACACTGTCGGCATTCGGGAACCCCGGCGGCGTCATCGGTCAGGTCCGGATCCGGGATGTCGCGAGCTCGAGCTCGTCGGCGCGGTCGAGCAGCGGCTGGCAGCGCAGCCGGCGGCCGATGACACGGGCCTCGTCGATGGCCAGCGCCGCGCCGTCGCCGTCGTGGCGGCGGATGAGATAGCCCGCGTGGTCGAGCAGGCCGTGGGCCAGGTGATAAGGGGTGCTCTGCTCGCGCAGCTGAGTGATGGCGGCGGCAAAGGCGGTCGCGGCCGATCCGTCCCCGTCGCGATCGGCCAGGCGGGCGCGGACCAGAACGCGCTCGGCCCGGAGCATAGGGGCCAGATGGCCGGGCTGGTGGGAATCGAGCAGGGTCAGCAGCTCCTCGACCGCCGCGGTGTTGTGCAGCTCGATGGCGGTGCGCGTGGCCAGCGGCCAGGCCCAGCGCAAGGACTCGAAGCTGATCCCGAGGGCGTCGGCGTGCGCCAGGGCCGCACGCGCGTGGCGCAGCGCGTCCGCAGGCTGGTGCCGGGCCGCGGCGGTGAAGCCTTCCACGGTGCTGATCAGTGACTTGTCCTGGAGATCATCGCTGGCGCGCAGATCACGCAGCGACGCCAGCAGGGCCTCGGCGGTGCCGGCGTCGCCGCGCAAGGCCGCCAGCCAGCTCCGGTCGCAGGTGAGGTATTCGTTGTCGGTCAGTTCGCCGGAGTCCATCGCCCGGGCGATCTCGTCCTCGGCGCCGTCCCAGTCCCCGAGTTGGAGCAGGGCCTGGACCAGGTTCATGATGGCCACGGCCAGGTGGTCCCGGGAGCCGGCCCGGCGCAGGTGCCCGGTGGCGGTCCGGGCCGCCTCCGCGGCGGCGGCGGGATCGGTCGTCCCGAGGGCATCGGCCAGGTTCAGCAACGCGCGTCCCACCGCCACGTCATCGCCGGCCTGGGTGGCGAGCCGCGCCCCCTCGCGGAAGTAGGCGGCCCCTTCAGGGCGCCGGTTGACCGTGCAGAGGTGGATCCCGCGGACCAGGAACAGGCCGGACAGCTGCCTGGTGTCCACGCCGAGAGCCTGGCCGAGGATGAGCGCCTCGGCGGTGAGCCGGTCGGCGTCCGGCGACCCGGCGAACATCTCCAGGATGGCGAGTTCCTCCAGCACGAGGACCGTGTCGTGGTCAGGATCCGTGCGCAGGACATCGGCCGCCGCGGTGAGGCGCTCGCGCGCTCCGGCGTGACGGCCCCAGGTTCGCAGCGCCCGCCCGCCGATGGCCTGCGCGCGAGCGGCGGCCCGGTCCTGGCCGCGCCGCTGGTGATGCTCGCACGCCCGGTCGGCATGCTCGACGGCCGAGGAAAAGTCAGCGGTTGCGGTGGCGGCCCGCGCGGCGCGTTCCCACAAGATGCCCGCATCACGCTGCGGGTCGCCGTCCTCGGACGATCCGGCCTCGGTGAGTTCGGCCGCGGCGGCGTAACTGGTGGCCGCGCGGGCGTGCACCCCCGTCCGTTCGGCTCGCTCGGCCGCCCGGATCAGGGCGGTAACGGCCTGGCCGCGGATCTGGTCCGTATCGGGATCATCCGGCACGGCGTGCAGCGCGTCCAGGTAGTGCCGGGCGATCACGTCGGCCATCTCCTCGCCGCCGCCGGCGAACACGGCCCGCAGGTGCGCCGCCACCGCCAGGTGACCGACCTTGCGGTCCCGCCGGGACAGCGTGTCGTAAGCGACCTGGCGCAGCATCTCCTGGGCGAACTGGTAATTGCCCCGTTCCGGCGACAGCGGATCCGCCGACACCCGCAGCACCTCACGGCGCACCAGATCCGCNNCGTCCCGGCCGGACACCGCGATCAGCGCCTCCACCGGGAACGTGGTGCCCAGCACCGCGGCGTCGGCGACCAGCCGCCGCACCTGCGGATCCAGCGCATCCAGCCGGGCCGCCAGCAGCGCGTGNNAGGCTGTCCGGCACCGCCAGCTCGCCGACCTCGCCGACCAGGCGGTAGACCCCTTCGACCGGCTGCACGATGTCCCGGTCGATCAGCGATCGCACCGTCTCCACCGCGAACAACGGGATCCCCTGTGCCTGGCTGGCGACCGCCGACCGCGCGGTCGGCGGCATACCCGGCACCAGCGCGTCCACCAGCTGGTCCATCGAGGCCGGGTCGAGCGGATCCAGGGTCAGCATGATCCGGTTCCGGCCGCCGCCGAACCCGGGCCGCGCCTGGCCGAGCTCGGGGCGCGCGAACACCAGCACGTACACCGGCAGGTCCCGGACCCAGTCGATCAGGTAGTCAAGAAAATCCAGCAGCCCGCTGTCCGCGTACTGGGCGTCCTCGATCAGCAGCACGACCGGCTGCACCGACGCCAGCCGCTCGAAGAACAGCC
>PMOU01000515.1 GCA_003161205.1 Actinomycetota bacterium
CCGCCATCGCCGCCACGCCGGGCCGCGACGCCTCGAACGTCTTCATCGCGGCCTGCTCGCCGCCGCGGCCGCCCTCGGCGACCCGCGCCAGCCGCTCCTCGAGCCGTTCCTGACCGCCGACTACGCACCGGCCGGGCACCCGGACATCGGACAGCACGACCTCGGCGGTGTGCGAGGCCCTGATCCCGTGCTTGCGGAACTTCTGCCCCATGGACAGCCCCGGGGTTCCCGGCGGCACGATGAAGCTCGCCTGCCCGCGCGACCCGAGCGACGGGTCGACCGACGCGACGACCACGTGCACGTTGGCGATACCGCCGTTGGTGGCCCAGGTCTTCACCCCGTTCAGCACCCACTCGCCGGCCGCCGCGTCGTAGACCGCACGCGTCCTGATCGCCGCGACGTCGCTGCCCGCATCCGGTTCGGAGGAGCAGAACGCGCCCAGCTTGACGTCTCCCGGCCCGCCGAACATCTGCGGGCACCACTCCCCCACCTGCTCAGGCGTCCCGTTGGCCACGACCGCGACCGCCGCCAGCGAACTGCCCGCCAGCGCGAGCCCGATGCCGGCATCCCCCCAGAACAGCTCCTCGAACGCAACCGGAATGCCGAGCCCGGATCCTTCCAGGTACTGCTGGGCGTAGAAGTCCAGCGAGTACAGCCCGATCTTGGCGGCCTCCTCGAGCACCGGCCACGGCGTTTCCTCGCGCTCGTCCCACTCCGCGGCGGCGGGCCGGATCACCGACGATGCGAACTCGTGCAGCCAGTCCCGCATCTGGATCACCTCATCGCTGAGGTCCAGGGAGAAGGCCGCAGTCGGCCGGCCTCCCGGGTCCGCGTCCGCATCGCTCACTGGTGCCTCCGCACATTAAGTTACCCAACGGTAACATCACCGAGCCGCGGCAGGATAAAGCCGCCGCCAGTATTAGCCAGATCTTTACCGAACGGCCGTGGCAGCAGCATCCAGAACCCACGCTGCCTTCGGCGGCATCGCCGAGCGGTCTTCATTGCGCTGCGGCCCTCGCCTCACCCGGACTCCACGTCGCGACTTGCGGCAATGACTGCCCTCCGGCCGCCGCGGCAACCAGCCGGATGTTTCCCGCGGGTAAACGATACGTCACGGTTGTACACGTGAGGCGGTAGTACACCATGTTTGACCACTTTGACCTTTTTATGGGAAATGTGTATATCATAGGGACGCGGTGTCATGCGTGAGACATGAGCCGTGCACTGGGATGTGGGATCGCCTTGGGGGGCGATGTCTGCGGATGCAGGTCAGGTACTGGAGGCGGAACATGCTTGGTGATGGGTGGACACTGTCCGGTTCAGTCTGTGATGGTCGACAGTCAGCGGCGCCCTGATAGCTGACTCCCGGATCATTCGGCCATTCTCGAAATGGCCGGCTACGGCGCACGGCGCATTCGCCGATGCGGCCGCCAATCGACATCACGATCTCTTACGGTCCTGCGCTCAGCAGCGGCTCTTCCACCCGAGGAACAGGAGTGGTGGTTACCCAGTGATAATTTCGCGTACGCCATTCCGGCTATCTTTGGGCGGGGGTGGAACCGATCTGCCGAGTTATTACCGGAAGTACGGGGGTTTCTTTGTCAGCGGGACAGTCGACCGCTACATGTACGTCTCGGTGAGCCCCTCCTTCGACCGGAACACCCTGCGGGTGAGCTATTCGACAACAGAAATCGTCTCTGCTGCCGACGAGGTGTCCCACGGTGCGGTCCGCGAGGCTCTCCAGCTGCTCGGCATCGAAAGGGGCCTGGAGATCGTCTCTATGGCCGACGCCCCCGCATCCGCCGGCCTCGGCTCTTCGGCGACCTTCTGTGTGGGCCTGCTGACCGCCCTGCATTCCTATCTGCGCCATGAGGTGCCCAGGAAAGAGCTGGCCGAGGAGGCCTGCCACATCGCCATGGACCGCCTCAGCGAACCCTCCGGTAAGCAGGANNGCCCGCTCCAGGTCTCCACCGACACGCTGGCCGAGCTGGAGGCGAGCATCCTCATGTTCTACACGGGGATCACCCGCTCGTCCTCGGCCGTCCTCGGCAAGCAGCAGGAAGCCATTCAAAGCGGCGAGGCCATCGGCAAGATGCACCAGATCAAAGAGCTGGGCATCCAGTCCCGGGACGCACTGGTGAGCGGAGACCTGACCAGGTTCGGGCAGCTCATGTGCGAGCACTGGCTGGTCAAACGCGGGATCGTCGACGAGATGACGGCAACCCACGTCGACCGCTGGATTTCCAAGGCGCTGGCGAACGGGGCACTGGGAGCCAAGCTGGTGGGCGCAGGCGGCGGAGGTTTCCTGATGGTCTTCTGTAGCGACGGCCGTACCAAACTGCGCCAGGCGATGGCCGAAGAAGGCCTGGTCGAGCACCGCTTCAGCTTTGACTTCGAGGGAAGCAAAGTCATCTACAACGTGTGAGGCATCCATGGACCATCTTCCATTCATCGACTCCTACCTGGCCGATGTGGGCAGCGTGACACAAGCCATTTCCCGCGGCGATATAGATGCCTTCATCCAGCATCTGTATGAGGCCTGGCAGCGCGATGCCGCCGTGTTTGTCGCCGGCAATGGCGGCTCGGCCTCCACCGCCAGCCATTTCGCGGCGGATCTCAACAAATACACCTCATCGAAAGCCGAGCATCGCTTCAGGGCCTTCTGTCTCAACGACAACCCTGCCCTGGTCTCGGCGCTGACCAACGACGACGGCTGGGACAACGTCTACTCCTATCAGCTGGAAAGCTTCATGCGCGAAGGTGACGTGCTGGTAGCTGTCAGCGTGCATGGCGGCTCCGGGGGCGACAACGCCGGCGAATGGTCGCAGAACCTGCTCAAGGCAGCCCGGACCGTCAAGGAGAAGGACGGCAAGATCCTCGCCCTCGTGGGCTTCGACGGCGGCGTGCTTGGCAAGATCGCCGACGCCTCCGTCCTGGTCCCCGCCGACTCGACGCCGCAGGTCGAGGGATTTCACCTAGTGCTGACTCACCTGATCGCAGCCCGGCTGAAGCAGGCGATCGGCGACCAGGACCAGAGGATATGACCGCACCGGCCATCTTCCTCGACCGGGACGGGACCATCAGCGAGATGGTCTACTACCCCGAGCACGCGCTGGTCGACAGCCCCTGCTCGCCCTCCCAGCTGATGCTGGCCGAAGGAGCCGGCCCAGCGCTGCGCACTTTCCGCCGGCTCGGCTACAAGCTCGTCCTGATCTCTAACCAGCCGGGCATCGCCAAAGAGCACTTCACCCCGGAAATCCACCAGCAGATGGTCCAGCGGCTGGACCACCTGCTCGGCCGGGAAGGCGTGGCCCTGACCGCCCAGTACTACTGCCTCCATCACCCCCAGGCAAAGCTGGCCCCATATCGCCTGGATTGCGGTTGCCGCAAACCGGAGCCCGGGCTGCTCGTGCAAGCCGCCCGGGAACATGACCTCTCCCTTAGCGACTCCATCACCGTCGGCGACAGCCTGACCGATGTCCTCGCCGGCCAGCGTGCTGGCACCAAAACGATTCTGCTCACGACCGTGAACTCGCTGATCACCCGCCTGATGGCGGAACGGGAAGCCGAACCTAGCTTCCTAGCCCGCAACCTTGCCGAAGCGGCGGAACAGGTGCGGCTCATCCGGCGCCAGGTGCGTATTTTATGCAAGCTGTCATCCTGGCCGGCGGCCTCGGTACCCGCCTGCATCCGCTGACCCGTTCGGTTCCCAAACCGATGGTCGCCGTTCACGGCCGGCCTTTCCTGGAGTACGAGCTGGCCCTGCTGGCCCGCAGCGGCATCAGCGCCGTGATCCTGTGCGTGGGCTATCTGGGGGAACAGGTCCGGCAGCATTTCGGAAACGGCAGCACCCTGGGAATTCAGATCCAGTACAGCTGGGATGGGGAGCAGCCCCTCGGTCCGATCGGAGCCTTGAAGAACGCCGAGTCCCTGCTGGATGACTCCTTCTTCGTCCTCTACGGAGACGCCTATCTCCGCCTGGATTACCGGGCCCTTATGGAGCGCATGCTCTCCTCCGGCCGCTTGGGCGCCATGGCCGTGCTGCGCAACCGCCATGCGTACGGGCCCAGCGACCTGCTGGTCGAAGACGGCATCGTCAAGGAATACGACAAGAAGCAACCGCGCCCAGATCTGGAGTGGGTCAACTTCGGAGTCTCGGCGCTGAGACGTCAGGCCCTGACGCTTGCCGAGCCCGGCCGGTTCTGCGACGAGGAGAAGTTTTACGGGCAGCTCATCAGTGCCCGGCAGCTCGTCGCCTTCGAGGTCAAGGATCGTTTCTATGAGATCAATAGCGCCTCGGGTCTTGAGCAGTTCAGCCACTTTATCGCGCCAAGCTCGACAAGTTATCAGTGAAGGGTGCACCGACCATGACACAGATATTTCTCGACACCGCCAACACCGGCGAGATCCGTAACTTCCTCGCCCAGGGGATCGGAGACGGGGTCACCACCAATCAGAAGATCATCCTCAGCGAGGGAAGCATCGACCTGAGGGAACGGATCGTCGAGATCTGCGCCCTGAATCCGAACTGGCCGGTGAGCGTCGAAACCACGACCAAGACGGTGGACGCCCTGATCGCCGAAGCCGAGGAGTACGCCAGCTGGCATCCCAATGTCGTCATCAAGGTTGCCATGGACAAGGACGGCATAGCCCTGCAGGTGGCCAAGAAACTGCACCAGATGGGTCTGCGGACCAACCTGACCGCCATGGTCACCATCAACCAGCTCTACCTGGCCGCCCAGGCGGGCGCCACCTATGTCAGCCTGTTCTTCAACCGCGCCCGGGATGCGGGCATCGATCCGGTCGCCACCATCGAAAAGGCGGTGCCGCTCCTGGAGCGAGACACCGGATCCCGGCTGATCTGCGGCAGCATCCGCAAGCCCGAGGACGTGGAAGAAATCCTCTGCGCGGGCGCGCATATCGTGACTATCCCGCCCAAGATCCTCACCCAGATGCCCTTCCACCCCAAGACGGAGGAGACCATCCAGGAGTTCGATCAGGCCTGGCTGGAGTTCACCGCGAAGAGCCACCTCGCCGTCACCCCTCCGCATAGGCGAAAGCGGGTGCTGGTGGGGGAGACGACGGATACCGGCGCGGGAGCGCAGACGGGATGACCATCCTCCGCGACGCCATCACCGTCGCCTGGCTCTCGTGGACGCTGTGGCTGGGGATGATGATCTTCGCCTTCCTGATCCACGTGCTGCGCCGCCACCCCCACGACACGACGGCCCCGGCTGAGGCCAAGAAACTGATCATCCAGATCACGACGATCGGCGACGACATCGTCGCCGACACCATTCGCAAGCTCCGCAGCGCCCTGGGCGGCCGCGACACCTCCCTCTACGAGATCTGGGTGGTCACCGAGCCCAGCGACCCGCGCTCCTACCCGTCAGCCGACCTGACCTTGGTGGTTCCCCCCGGCTTCCAGACCAGCCAGCAGACCAAGTTCAAGGGCCGGGCCCTGGAATACGCCCGCCTCTATCGCATCGGCAGCCTTACCGACTACAAGGCCCTGCTCATCGACGACGACTCCACCGTCTCCGCCGCTTTTATCGACGAGTGCTATGAGCGCTCCTTCGACCTGCTGCAGGGACCCGTCACCGTCAGCCGCCCTCGCGGCATCCTGTCGAACCTCGACGCTGCCCTGCGGGCCATGTCCTGTCTGAGCTTCTGCTCGTTCTTCCAGGAGATCTCCCACCAGCTCGTCACTCACGGCGAGGGCTTCTGCATCTCTGAAGAGGTCGAGCGCGCCGTCTCCTGGGATCATCCCGGCTGGTATGCGGAGGATCTGGTCTACGGGGCGACGGCCACCCGCACGATGGGCTTCCGGATGCGCTCGACCTACGCCACCCTGCAGACCAACTGCCCCATCGGCATCAGCCAGTACATCAAGCAGCGCCGCCGCTGGTACTGGTCCTTCATCAGGTCCAGGTACCTGCTGCCGCGCTCCGTCCGGGCGGAGCTGTGGAGCTTTTACATCCTCGGCCTGGTCGTCACCCCGCTGGCGGTAACCGGCATCTTCCTGGGTGCCCTCGGGATCTTCTATCTCCCCGCGGGCCTGACCGTGCTGTCCCGGGTCCTGTTCGTCCTGTGGTTCCTGGCCTGGGGCTATTCCGGCTACTTCGCGCAGCGGAGGGTCCGGGGGGTCGTGGTCGGGGCGCTGTCTTCCTTGGTCGCTCCGCTGGTCGGCTTCATCATCAGCCTTATCGGCATCATCATGGGGCCGGCGCAGACCTTCGAGGTAATGAAGAGAGCGGAAGTACGTGCCGAACGATAATCCGTCCAGTGCCTCAAACGAAGCAACCAGGAAGAAGAAAGCCCTGGTCACCGGGGGCCTGGGCTTCATCGGAAGTCACCTGGTCGACCGCCTCCTCGACAGCGGCTGGCAGGTCGCGGTCCTGGACAATCTGAGCACCGGGCACCGGGCCAATCTCGCTCACCGAGCGGATAACCCCAGCCTGAGGATCACCGAGGGCGACATCCGCGACATCCGCACCGTCTCGGCGATAACGGCCGGCTGCGACGCGGTCTTTCACCTTGCTGCCCACGCCATGATGCGGGTGAGCCCGGCCAACACCAAAACCGACCTCGACAACAACCTGCTCGGAACCCTCAATGTGATCGAGAGCATGATCACTCACGGGGTCCCGCACCTGATCTTCGCGTCCACCTCCGCCCTCTACGGTGAAGCCGAGGTGGTTCCTACCCCCGAGGACTACCTGGGCACCCAGACCTCCCTGTACGGCGCCGCCAAGCTGGCCGCCGAGGCCTATGCCTGCGCTTACACCCAGTTCGCACCGCTCCAGCTGTGGTCATTCCGGTTCGGAACGGTGATCGGCGAACGCTGCCGTCGTGGCGCAGTCTGGGACTTCACCCACAAGCTCCGGAAAGACCCCACTGTGCTGGAGATCCTCGGCAACGGCCAGCAGAAGAAGGACTACCTGCACGTCGAGGACTGCATCGACGGCATCATGACCGGCTACGACAAAGCCGCCGATCGAGCCAACATCTTGAACCTGGGGCTCGAGGAGCAGACCAGCGTCGATCAGCTGGCGGACATCGTCGTCGCGGAAATGGGCCTTGCCGATGTGCGGCGGCGCTACTCCGGCACCGAGCACGGCTGGGTGGGAGACAACCCGGTGGTCTGCCTTTCCGCCAGGAAGCTGCGCTCCCTGGGGTGGCGTCCCGCTATCCCTCCCCAGGAGGCCATCCGGCTGACCGCCCGCTGGACGATCGACGCCATCGACGCCATCGACGCGGCGCCATCGCAAGCGGGTCACAGCTGAGCCGGAATGATACTGGTGCCGGGATGGATCGTCGTTCCTTCCTGCGGGGCGGGCTGGCTGCCGTGTTCGGCGTGACGGCATCGGCCGGCCTGCCCGCGTGCGCGACCTCGATCCCGGGGCCGACCCCGAAGATGGGCACGCTGTCCGATACCTTCGCCGGGACTTCCCTGAACGGCGCGTTGTGGCACGCCTACGGAAACGTGACGCTTGCCGGGGGCATCGTCACCCTGACGGACGTCGCCCGCACCACGCAGTACTCCGGTATCAGGTCGCTGGCCCGGTACGACCTGACGGACTCGCAGCTCCAAGGCCAGCTGATCTCGGCCGGCGCCCAGGCGGCCAGCACTCAGGCCTGCCTGCAGGTCGTCGACTCCGGCGGGACCAACTCGCTGACCTTCATGGTGACCGGCGGTCACCTCCAGGTTCAGCAGCAGGTGGCCGGGTCCTACGCCATGCTGGCCTCGGCCGCCTACGTGGCCGCATCGATGGCCTGGCTGCGCATCCGCGAGGCTGCGGGCAGCACGTACTTCGAGTACTCGGCGGATGCGAAGACCTGGACCGCGCTGTGGTCCGGGGCGGACCCGATCACCGAGACCGCGCTTTACGCCGCCATACAGCACGGCATGTGGGCCCCCGCCGACCCGCAGACCTCGAGCCGCTGGGCGATGGTCAACCCGTCGGCCGCGGTGCTGCTGGCCACCGCCACGGGCCTGACCTCGCTCGGGCCGTATAACCTGCAGGTCAACGAATTTAACAGCACCGCCGCGCTGGACGTCACCTCCGACGGCGCAACCGGCCCGGCCAGCTTTGCGGTGCCCGTCTCGGCGCTGAACGTGGCCGGAGGCGGGACAGCGGGCGCCGGCCCGAGCCTGTACTACGGCAACCACTGGGGCACTATCTCCGGCGACGGCAAGTTGCCAGTGGCGCTGAGCGCCATCACCGACGGCGGGACGGTCACCACCAGCTGGTCGATCGACACCGGGGCGGTGGCCGCAGCCGACCTCTGGGATGCCAGTTACGACATCTGGTTCAACGCCAGCTCCGCCGGCAATCAGTCGGGCGACGACGCCAGCAACCTGGAGCTGATGGTCTGGCTGAAATACTCGGCTCAGGCGACCCCGACCGGGGTCCAGGTGGACACCGGGACCCGCATCGCCGGCCTGAGCTGGAACGTCTGGTACGGTCCCGGCGGGAACGGGCCATGCGTCTCCTACGTGCTCTCACCGGTGAGCAGCTCGGTCACGGACCTGGACCTGGGACTGCTCGCCGCCGATGCGGTGGCCCGTGGCTACCTGAGCCCCAGCTGGTACCTGATCGACGTCGAGGCCGGGTTCGAGCTGTGGTCCGGCGGCGCCGGGTTGGAGTCAACGGCGTTCTCGGTCACGGTGCGGTGACACGGACGGGATCACAGATTTTTGCCGAACGGGCACGGCAGCAGCCTCCGAGCCACGTCCAGCGGCCCCTGGGCGCGATCCTTGTCATGGTCGACTACTTTCGACACGCTTCGTGTACTATTCGTGGCATGACGGCAGCAGCGCAGACTCAGCAAGCGCAGCCAGATCCGCGGGCCTACATGCGGCTTGCCGCTTTCATCCGCGAGCAGATCAGCGAGGGGAAGCTGGCTCCGGGCGGCCCGCTCCCCTCGATCGCGGCCCTGCGCCGCGACCAAGGTCATTCCCGCCAGACGGCCGGCAAGGCCATGCACGTCCTGGCGGAGGAAGGCCTGATCTATCGCGTACCCGGCCTCGGCTACTACGTTAGCTATGCCCTATCCCCCGCACCGGAGAGCTCGTCCTGACTTGCTGACATGGACGGCCCGCGCGGGGGTAGCACGCGCGTGGCTGTCAAATCCGGCAGTGGCGAGGGAGAGGATAGATCATGGGGCTGTTCCGGAAGTCGAAATCGGGCGCGCACGCCAACCCGAAGCCGACGCTGCGGGAGCGCAGGGCCGCCGAGCGCACGGCCAAGGCCGAGGCTTCGCTGGTGGAGACCGAGCAGAAGATTCACCAGATTGCCGACGACGTCCGCGGCGACATCAAGGGCTCTGCTTAGTCCAGGGCGTTCCGGTCGAGGAACTCATAGATATCGGCGTCGTCGACGCCGGGGAAGCTTCCGGCCGGCAGGGCGGACAAGATGTGCGAGTGCGCCCGGGCCGACGGCCAGGCCAGGCCCTCCCATCGTTCAGCCAGCGCGGCGGGCGGCCGGCTGCAGCATTCGCCGTCCGGGCAGGCTGAGTGCCTCCTGGTGGTTACCTCGCGGCCGCGGAACCAGCGGGAGTGCTCATACGGCACGCCGAGGGTGATCGCGAACCCGCGTTCGGCCCGCGGGTCGACCTGGGCGACGCAGAAGTAGGTCCCCGACGGCGTGTCGGAGTACTGGCAGTACGGGGAGAAGAGGTCGGCGGCCCCGAATACCTGCCGTCCGGACCAGTGGCGGCACATCCGCTGGCCCTCGATCGCGCCGGACGGATCGGCGGGAAACCGCACCCCGTCGTTCTCATAGGCCTTGTAGATGACGCCGCTGGCGTCGTTCTTCACGAAGTGACAAGGCAGGCTCAGGTGGTGGGTGGCCAGGTTGGTGAACCGGTGCGCGGCCATCTCGTAGGACACCGAGAACAGGTCGACGAGATCCTCGACCGCCAGGTCACGCGATTGCTTCGCGGCAGCGAGCACCGGGACCGCCGCTGGTTCCGGCATGAGCACCGCGGCGGCGAAGTAGTTCGCCTCGACCCGCTGCCGCAGGAAGTCGGCGAAGTCGCGGGGCACCTGGTGATCGAGCCGGAAGTGGCCAAGAGCCTGCAGCACGATCGCGCGCGGCGAGTGGGCGCCGACCGGCTCCTGCTTGACGTAGATCCGCCTGTTCCGCAGGTCGGTGAGCGATCGCACCGACCGCGGCAAGTCCTGGACGTACCGCACGGCGAAACCGTGATGGCTGACCACCGAGACCAGCATGCCCTGCGACAGCGCGCCACCGGAGTAACCGCCCGCCTGCAGCGCGCTGGCCGCCTCTCGCTCGATGGCGTCGAAGTAGTTGCCTCGCTCCCGCATCGCCTTCCGCAAGGCCGCGTTGGCCGCCCGGGCCTCTTCCGGAGTGGCGGCCGGCTTGGACTGCTGGACCCGCAGTTCCGCCGCCACCGCGACCAGGTGCTCGAGCACATCGGTCGGGACCCGGGCACCGATCTTCAGCTGCGGCAGGCCCAGGCGCCGGTAGGACGGATCCTGCTGCGCGTCGGTCAGGGCGATCTCAAGCTGCGCGCGGCGGCTCGGCGGCTGCCGGCTCAGCAGTTCCGCCACCGGCACCGACAGCGCCGTGGCCAGCTGCTCGATCAGCGAGAGCTTGGGCTCCCGGCGGCCGTTCTCGAACAGCGACAGGGCCGAAGGAGCACGGCCGACCCGCTCTCCCAGCTCGCTGAGCGTCAGGCCCCGCGAACGGCGCAGGTGACGCAGCCGCTGACCGAAGGTCGTAAGGTCTATACCATCGGCCTGGACCAATTTTTGCTGATCTTTCATGGTGAAGATCACTCTATCTTCTCAACTTAGCAAGAAATGCAAATCTTGGGACTTTAGTTCCTAGGTATTTGCCTTCCGGTTACGCAGCCTGGATCTAGGACCGGATTTCCCGGTACCACAAACCCCGGACCCAGCACACCCGAGGAAGGCATCGCAAAGTGGAGACAATCAGCCAGCAGGCGGCCAAGCTCAGCAACACGTGGCAGACCGACCCCCGCTGGAAAGACACAGCACGCACCTACTCCGCCGAAGATGTCGTCCGCCTGCGCGGCACGATACAAGAGGAGTACACCCTCGCGCGGCACGGCGCTGAGCGGCTGCGCAAGCTGCTCGCCGAGGAAGATGCCGTCACGGCCCTGGGCGCGCTGACCGGCAACCAGGCGGTCCAGCAGGTCAAGGCCGGCCTTAAGGCTATCTACCTGTCCGGATGGCAGGTGGCCGCGGACGCGAACCTGGCCGGGCAGACCTACCCGGACCAGAGCCTGTACCCGGTCAACTCGGTGCCCCAGGTGGTCCGCAGGATCAACAACGCACTGCAGCGCGCCGACCAGATCACCTGGTCGGAGTCCGAAGACGGAGATGTGCACGACTCTCCCGACTGGCTCGCGCCCATCGTCGCCGACGCCGAAGCCGGATTCGGCGGCGTGCTGAATGCCTTCGAGCTGATGAAGTCCATGATCGCGGCCGGCGCGGCCGGCGTGCACTGGGAAGACCAGCTGGCTTCGGAGAAGAAGTGCGGTCACCTCGGCGGGAAGGTCCTCATCCCGACCGGCCAGCACATCCGCACGCTGAACGCCGCCCGGCTCGCCGCCGACGTGTGCGACGTCCCGACGGTGGTGATCGCCCGTACCGACGCGCAGGCGGCCACGCTGATCACGACCGACGTCGACGAGCGCGACCAGCCGTTCGTTACCGGCACGCGGACCGCGGAGGGCTTCTACCGGGTCCGGAACGGGATCGAGCCGTGCATCGCCAGAGGGCTCGCGTACGCGCCGTACGCCGACCTGCTCTGGATGGAGACCTCCAAGCCCGACCTCGACGTGGCCCGCGAGTTCGCCGAAGGCATCAAGAGCGTCTACCCGGATCAGATGCTCGCCTTCAACTGNNGCGCACCTGGACGATTCCACCATCGCGAAGTTCAGCAAGGAACTCGCCGCGATGGGCTACCGGTTCCAGTTCATCACGCTGGCCGGCTTCCACGCCCTCAACCACTCCATGTTCGACCTGGCCAGCGGCTTCGCCACCGAGGGGATGCCCGCTTACGTCAGGCTGCAGGAGGCCGAGTTCGCGTCGGAGAAGTCCGGCTACACCGCCACCCGCCACCAGCGCGAGGTCGGCACCGGCTACTTCGACCTGGTGACCTCCGCCATCTCACCCAACGCCGAGACGACGGCCCTGAGCGGCTCCACCGAAGCCGAGCAGTTCCACGCCTGATCCCCGCGGAAAGCGGAAGGGGACGGCCGCTGCGGCCGTCCCCTTCCCCTGCGACGCCCTTTGACGTCGCCTGGATTTTTGGTCGGCAGATCAGGTCATCGGCGGTAACGTTTCCGGAACGGTCCGGGCCTAGGGTTGCTCTCGTGGATGGAACGCAGCCACCAGGCGGCCAGGCAGCAGAGATGCCGGACGCCGCCGTGCGACGCTTCGGCTTGCTGTCACCCAGGACGGCAACAGCCCTGGGCGTCTTGGTGCTCGTGCTGACGATCGCGCTCTTGACGCTGAAGGGTTTGGATCATCAGCTGACCGGCAGCGGCACCTGGTCAGGCATTGCCATCGTGGTGATGTACGCCGGTGTGGGCGTGGTGGTGGCGCGACGCCAGCCGCGCAACCCCATCGGCTGGCTACTGCTCGTCTTCATCGCGCTGTACGTGCTCGGCGCTGGTGCCGTGGAGTACGCGGTGCTGGCCTACAGCCTGGGCCACCGGGGGCTGCCGCTGGCTGGGGCAGCTGTGGTGCTCGAGACGTTGCAGGCGCCGTCGCTCGCGCTGTTCCCTCCGGTCATCTTGCTG
>PMOU01000171.1 GCA_003161205.1 Actinomycetota bacterium
CAGCTCAACGCGTGGCTCACCGGGCTGGTCGCGGCCACCCCGCCGCCGGTGCGCGGCGGCAAGCAGCCGAAGATCCTGTTCGCCACCCAGGCCGGAGTCCGGCCGCCGCATTTCGTGTTCTTCTCCTCGGGCTTCCTCGAGGCGGCTTACCGCCGGTTCCTCGAGCGGCGGCTGCGGGAGGACTTCGGCTTTGACGGCAGCCCGGTCCAGGTGTCCGTGCGGGTCAGGGCCAAGCGCGAGGGCCGGGGCGGGCATCACCCCGCCGCTCGTACGGAGCGCCGCCGCTAACGACGCGAACGCGCCCCGCGGCGGGGTGGGGGAGGGCCGGGCGGTCGCGTCGGTCACCGGTTTCGCACCCGAGGCGAAGCGCACGAGATCCTGGCCGTGCACCACGCGCCCCGGCATCGGATCCGACGCCGCCCGCCGGGTGAGCGTATCCACCGGTAGCTCATGCAGGCTCGCCGCCAGCACGAGGTTGCCGAACCCGCGGCCGCGCAGGACCGCGGCGTCCGCGATCAGGCAGGCGTGCGGGAAGACCGACCGCGCCGTCGCCACCTGTGCGCGGGCGTGCGCCAGCGGCGCGCCGTCGGCCACGTTGACGGCGAAGACCCCGTCCTCGCGCAGCGCGCGGCGGGCCGCGACCGCGAACTCCGCCGAGGTCAGGTGGGACGGCGTGCGACCGCCGGCGAAAACGTCCGCGATGACCAGGTCGGCCGAGCCCGCCGGGACCTGCTCGAGGACCGCCCTGGCGTCGCCGATGTGCACCCGGAACCGCCCGCGGCCCGGCCGCAGCGGCAACTTGAGCTTGATGAACCGCCAGAGGGCCTCGTCCACCTCGACGGCTGCCTGCTGGGAGGCCGGGCGGGTCGCCGCCACGTAGCGGACCAGCGTGAGGGCCCCGGCCCCGAGGTGCAGCACCCGCAGCGGCTGACCTTCGGGCGCCGCCACGTCGATCACGTGCCCGAGCCGCCTGACGTACTCGAACTCGAGGTACCCGGGATCGTCGAGGTCGACGTGCGACTGCGGGACGCCGTCGATCAGCAGCATCCACGCCGCTCGCCGGTCGGCGTCTCGCAAGAGCTCGGCGTAGCCCTGGTCCACCTGGACGCCGTCCCCAGCCTGCCTCCTGCTCCGGGTCATGGTGTCATTATCGGCGCTGGCGGGTGTGAGATTGATCAGGGCCCGGCGCGATCCGGGTGCCAGCTCGATGAAAGCGGCCCGCGTGTGCGAGGCTGTGTTACGTACTTCTCACCCCGCAGGAGGGCGCATGGCTGTCGACCAGACCAAGTCCGGTGGTGTCCCGGCCGACGACGCGCCGCCGGCGCCCCCCGAGCCCGAGGCGGCCGCGACGCCTGATCTCGACGAGATGAAGCGCAAGTTCCGTGCGGCGCTGGACCGCAAGCGCGGCGAGCACGCCGGCGGGAACGCGGAAGGCGCGCAGGATACCGGCAAGGTGCAGGGCTCCCACGGCCCGGCGGCCAGCCGCCGTTCGTTCCGCCGCAAGAGCGGCAGCTAGCCGCGTGCTCTCGGTCTCGGCCACCGCCGAGAACCACCCGGGCGGGTGCTGCTGGATGATGACGTCGCCGGCGACGTGGCGGCGGCCGTCATCCGCGCGTAGCACCCATTCTGCGGGCTAGCCGGTCGCCGAGTGAACCGCCGCCGCCCAGAGCTGGGTCTCCTGGTCCGGAGGCTCCACCTGCGGTGCTGCCCGCGGGCCCTCTTGGCCGGGAACCTGCTCATCGGCCGCCGCGAGGTGGAACCAGACGGTGGTCCCGGCCGGGTCCCTGAGATATCCCCACTGGCCGGCCAGGTTCTGGACGAGGAACAGCCCGTGTCCCTCGGCCGCGTACAGATCGCCCTTCACGATGGGCGTGCCCGCCGAGCCGTCGTCGATGATCTCGACGAGGACACCGTGCGGTACGCCGATCACGACGATCGTGACGTTCCCGCCCTCGCTACCCGACTTGGTGTGCGCGATCGCGTTGGTGACGATCTCCGAGGTCAGTAAGGTCGCCGTGTCGTGGTCCGTGCCGACGCCGTGGGTACTGAGCGTCCGCCCGACGAACGCCCTGGCCGCGGACACCTGCTCCGGGCGGCCGGGGATGGTCAGGGAGCCCAGGACGGTAGCCCGCGACCCGGCGACGGCCCCGGGGGGCCCCGGCCCGTACGGCGGTACGGGCCGTTCTCGTCGGAAATTGCCTTCGGGCGTTGCCATGTTGAGTCCCTCCTGCATTGCCGAACCGTGCTCTCACCGGTGCGCGACCCCGGAGCCTCTCAATCTGCCTGTTCCCCTAATGCCACACCTGTAACACCCGCCACCATGATCGCGTCAGGCTCTATTTACCAGCCAAAACAACTGACACATCAGTGACGCAATTTCTTTTCCGATACCACTAAATCCCAGTGCCGCGCTTATCGCATCTTGCCCACTATGTCCGGATTCGTGCCTTCATGATGGGCGGCACGGAGTACTATCACCACGATAATGGTGCCCGCTGGCGCCTGCACGCAAGTGCGTAGAGCAAATTTCTCCGATGAAATCCCGGATGGGATTTCATCTATGGCGTTAGTGCGGTATCGTACTTCTTGTCAGGGGCGATGCGGAGTGTTCCAGTTACACTCTGCTATTCATAATGTGAGGCTTGTTCAGATGTCCGGCCTCATCGGCGATGGGTTCCCCGCGTCGTCCTGGCTACTAATCCCTCTGCTTCACGAGGAGGCGAGCTTCTCGTGCCCCTTGGACCGACGGTTCGTAGACGCAGGCTCGGTGCCGAGCTCCGGCGTCTGCGGGAAGCGCATTCCCTCAAACTCGAGGAAGTGGCCGAGAAACTCGGCCTGGCCCCGTCGACCCTCTCGCGCATCGAGACGGGTAAGGCGCCGACCAAGTCCGCATACCTGACCGCCATGCTCGCGATGTACGAGGTGGTTGACCCAGGCGCGCGCAAGGCGCTCGTCGACATGGCCCGGGAGGGCCACCGCAAGGGCTGGTGGTCGATCTACGAGGACGTGCTGCCGAGCGGATTCGACATCTACGTGGGCCTGGAAGCGGAGGCCTCTGGCCTGCGGAGTTATGAGTCTTACGTGGTACACGGGCTGCTGCAGACCACCGAC
This sequence comes from Actinomycetota bacterium, assembly GCA_003161205.1. Next base: position 3,112 of record PMOU01000171.1, read on the forward strand.
TACGCCTTGACGGTGCTGCGCGAGCTGCGGCCGAGGGACAGTGAGGAACAGCTCGAGCGGGTGGTGGACCTGCGCATGCAGCGACAGCGGCTGCTGGACCAGGATCCGCCGCTGGACGCCTGGATCATCCTCGACGAGGGCGCGATCCGGCGGAAAATCGGCGGCGCCGCGATCATGCGCCGCCAGCTCGAGCACCTGATCCAGGCCAGCCGGTGGCCCAACGTCACCCTGCAGGTCCTTTCCTTCGAAGCCGGGGCGCACGCCGGACTGGTCGGGCCGTTTGCCATTCTGGAATTTCCGGAGCGGACCGATTCTGACGTCGCTTACACCGAATCCCTGAGCGGCATGATCTACCTGGAAAAAGACCGCGAAGTTCGTGCCTGCGCGGAGGCTTTCGACCGGATGCGTGCCGTGGCGCTTTCGCCGGCCGCTTCGGTCGAGCTGATCCAGCAGGTCGTGCGGCAGCTCGCTGATCAAGACTTACCCGGAAAATCAACCGCGCAAGGATAAGGAAAGGAGAGGCCGATGGACACCGACCTCACCGGTCTTAACTGGTTCAAGAGCAGCGCAAGCAGCGCTGCGGGCTGTGTCGAAATAGCGCACCTTCCCGACGGGGGAGTGGCGGTTCGAGACTCAAAAGATCGCGGCCAGAAGGCTCACATGTTCAACAGTCATGAATGGGAGTGCTTCCTGGTCGGGGCGAAGAATGGGGAGTTCGATCTCCCCGGTTAACTAGGCCTCCCGCATCTGACGTACCGGGTAAGTGGTTTGGGGGAGGAGCGCAGGGCGGTGGTCCCGGAGGGTCCACCGCCCTCCGCGTATCTCGGGCATTCCGTTACGGATGCTCGTCGAGCTCTTTTTCGAGCTGGTTGATGATCGTGGTGAGCATATGGGGTGTCTCGCTCGGCTTGGCGCTCACGACGCTGAGCCTTTCCATGGCCAGCAGGTAGCGGTCGACGTCGGATTTCTTGTCGAAGTAGAGCGCGCTGGTGAGGTGTTCCAGGTAGGCCACGTCGGGGAGGTCGGCCTCACTGAACCGCAGGATGGCAAACCCGCTGGGTACGGCGTGACCGCCCATCCCGGCCGGGATGATCTGCAGCGTGAGGTTCTGCTTGCTGCTGAGGCTGAGCAGGTAGCGGAGCTGATCGCGGAGGATTTCCTTGCTTCCGAGCGGACGCCGCAGCGCGTTCTCCTCGACGATCGCCCAGAGCCTGAGCCGTCCCTCGGTGAACCGGCGCTGGCGTTCTTTGCGCAGGATGACGTGCCGTTCCGCTTCGCTGATCGGGATGTCGCAGAACGTGAGCACGGCGGCGGTGTACTGCTGTGTCTGCAGCAGGCCGGGGATGAACTGCGGTTCGTAGACGCGGATCGAGGTCGCGGCCTCTTCCATCCCGACGTACGGCTGGAACCAGTCGGGCAGGATGTCGTTGTACCGGTGCCACCAGCCGGGGCGGTTGGCCTGCTCGGCCAGGTTCAGCAGCTGCTCTCGCTCGACCGCGCCGACGCCGTAGAAGGTGAGCAGGTCGAGCACGTCGATCTCGCGGATCGCGTTCCGGCCGAGCTCGATACGGCTGATCTTGGATTCCGATCCGCGGATCGCCCGGGCGGCCGCCTGAGCGCTGATGCCCCGGCTCTCCCTGAGTCGCCGCAACTGGGTGCCGAGCAAGATGCGCAGCACCGTCGGCCCCTCGGTTGCCCCTGGCATGAGACCCTCCGGATTTCCACTGCGCAACGGAATTTTCTCCCGCAATTGCGTGGCAACAAGTTGCCATCAATCTTCCGTAATCGTCATGGTATCCCATATGAGATTGCACGCCACCCCCCAGTATTGACTGCCGGCGCGCCGCATCCAAGACACATCTGTCTCAGGAGCGGCCGGGTGCGGCGGCTCCGGCGCCCGGCTGGGCAACCGGTAAAAGCCCCGTGGCCTGCGACGAAGCGCTTCGGACACCCCCGCGGGAAGGCTCAGGTCGCGACGCGGAAGGAATCCGGCGTTGGGTAGCGGCGCGGGGCCGCCCGACGATTGGCGGACGACATTCCGGCCCGATATTCCGAGCCCGGCCCGAATTTACGACTATCTTCTCGGCGGCAAGGACAATTATCCCGCTGACCGGCAGGCAGGGGATGAAATCGCGATCCATCTGCCGAATATCCGCCAGGCGGTCGGGTGGAACCGGACCTTTTTGCGGCGCGTGGTCCGGTTTTTGGTCCAGGAGGCGGGTATCCGTCAGCTCATCGATATCGGTACCGGGCTCCCGGCTGCGGGCAACGCGCACGACGTGGCGACGCAGATCGAGCCGGCCACCCGGATCGTCTTCGCGGACAACGACCCGGTGGTGCTCGCCCATGGCCGGGACATGCTCCAGGGCGTACCTAACGCGGTCATTCTCGAGCATGACCTCCGCGCCCCCGCTGAGATCCTGGCCGATCCCGAGCTCCGGCGGCTCATCGACTTCTCCGCCCCCGTTGCCATCGTGCTCACCGCGGTCTTGCACTTCATCTCTGACGCCGATGACCCGGCGGCGATCATCGCCGAACTGCTGGCGCCATTTCCCCCGGGTAGCTATCTCGCGCTCTCGCACGCCACCGCCGACGGAACTCCCGCGATGAACGATGCGGCGAAGGTCTTCGATGGCGCCACGGCTCAGGCTCATGTCCGCGGGCGTGCCGAGGTGCTGGCGCTGGTTCAGGGACTGGACCTCGTCGAGCCCGGCATGGTGTGGACACCGCAGTGGCATCCAGAGCCAGGATCGGACATGCCGTCAGACCCGGCGGACTTCGTGTACTACGCCCTCGTCGCCCGCAAACCCCCTGGCCGGTGACCGCCCGCCGCAGGTTCATAAGATGTGGTTATGCGCTATCAGCCACTGGGAGAATCAGGATTGCAGGTTTCGGTCGTCGGGCTCGGCTGCAACAACTTCGGCGGCCGCCTCGACGTGGACGGGACTCGCGCGGTGGTGGACGCGGCCCTCGACGCCGGCATCACCTTGTTCGACACCTCGGACACTTATGGCGGGGTCGGCGGGTCCGAGCGTGCGCTCGGCGAGGTCCTCGGCCAGCGCCGGGACCAGGTCGTCCTGGCCACGAAGTTCGGCCACCAGAAAGCGGACATGGGGTACGGCCCTGCCGCCGGGGCGAAGGGCGGCCGCGCTTACATCAGGCGCGCGGTGACCGAGTCGCTGCGGCGGCTGCGGACCGACTACATCGACCTNNTACCAGCTGCATACCCCGGACCCCGTGACCCCGATCGAGGAAACGATTGCCGCGCTGCACGAACTGGTGGCGGAAGGCAAGGTCCGGTACCTGGGCCACTCGAACTTCTCCGGCTGGCAGCTGGCCGACGCCGCGCACCTCGCGGCGAGGAACGGCCACACCCCGTTCATTTCCGCCCAGAATCACTGGTCGCTGCTCGAGCGTGCGGCCGAAGCGGACGTCGTCCCCGCGGCCAGGCACTTCGGCCTCGGTGTGCTGCCCTACTTCCCGCTCGCCAATGGCCTGCTGACCGGAAAGGTCAGGCAAGGCCAGGAGATACCGTCGGGCAGCCGGCTGGCCGGCCGCGATGGCTACGTCACGCAGGAGAAACTGGCCAAGGTCGAGGCACTGATCAGCTGGGCGCAGGACCACGGCGTCACCATCTTGGACGTGGCGATCAGCGCACTAGGCGCGCAGCCAGGCTGTTCCTCGGTCATCGCGGGCGCGACGACCCCCGAGCAGGTCAAGGCCAATGCGGCCGCGTCGGAGTGGACTCCGTCCGCGGCCGAGCTGGCCGAGATCGACGGTATCGTCCCCCCGCCGGCACCCTGACCTCAGCCGGCGGAACACTCAGCCGGCGGAAAATCAGCGGCCGGCCACGGCCGTCTTGTAAAGGGCCGCGACGTCCGCACCGAGCACCGCCGAGTACGACACCTGCGGGGTGTCTCCGCCTTGCTGGTACCCGCCGATAACCCCGACCACCGTGCCCTGCCCGGTCTTCGCGCTGACCTTGGTGAGGAACGGTCCGCCGCTCGTCCCGTCCGGGTAACCGCCGCAGTCGAACTCGAGCTGATCGGTCATCGGTTCCTTGAGGTAGTTCCGGCAGACGACCGGCTGGTTAGAGGTGTCGGGGTAGCCGATGACCTCGACGAGTTCGTGGTCGGCAGGCTCGCCGGTAGCCAGCTTCTCCGCTCCGGTTACGTCCTCGACCGGGACGCTTGAGCCGGGCTGGCTGACCTTGAGGATGGCCACGTCGTCATCCGGGTTCCGCGAGGACTTCCAGGCCTGGTCAACGTAGACCTTGGTGACGTCCCATATGCCGTACGGAGCCTTGCCGCTGTCGTAGCCAGGGACGAAGACCACGGTGCCGGAGGTGCCGGTGACGCAGTGCGCGGCGGTGATGACGAGATCCCCGTGCGGGCTGTTGATCACACTCGCCGAGCAGAAGTGCTGGTCCAGCTTGCCCGCGGACGCGGTGAACAGCGCTCCGACCGCGGGGGTACCGGCGAACGCCTGCCCGTTCCGTGACGTCGACCCCATGTGCCGTACCGCCCGGACAAAGCCGGTCGCGATGTCGCCGGCCGCGCCACTGGCGGGCGTCATCATGATGACCGCGCCGAACGCCAGCGCGGTGACCAGGGCCGCCCGGCCCGCTCGGAACAGCACCTGCGCTCGTCACCGCCCTAGGCTTGTTCGGAGTTATGTAACGTTCAGGTCACCTTCGATACTCAATTGTGATGGACAAGCTACCCCTCGACTAGTGGGGCATGCTCCAAAGTTCATCAGAAGTCTCCCCAGTAGCTGGGGATTTCCTGTGACCTAGCTGGCTACCCGGGGTTACCTAGGGTAATCGGGGGTCAGGCCGGCAACCGTGGCCCAGTTGCCCAAGTTCACCAGCGATCGTGCACTTTTTCGCGGAAATACTGGTCGTAGAGGCCTTCGACCGCGTCGAGCTGAGCCTGCGATAGCGGCGGCAGCCCGGCGGCCTCGGCGTTCTGCCGGGCCTGGTCGGTGCTACGCGCACCAGGAATCACGCTGGTCACTCCGGCCTGCTGAATCACCCAGCGCAGTGCCCACTGCGACGGAGCCCCAGGGGCCCCTTGGCCGGTCGTGATGGCCGCGAATTCACTGGCGGCCGCGACTCCCGCCTCGAAGTCGACGCCGGAGAACGTCTCCCCGACGTCGAACGCCTCGCCGTGGGCGTTGTAGTTGCGGTGGTCATCGGCGGCGAACGTCGTGTCCGGCGTGTACTTGCCGGAGAGCAGCCCGGACGCGAGCGGAACCCGGGCGATGATGCCGACTCCCGCCGCGGCCGCGGCGGGCAGTACCTCGTCCAGCGGCTTGCGCCGGAACGCGTTGAGGATGATCTGCACGCTCGCCACACCCGGGCGGGCGATCGCCGCCAGCGCCTGCTCGCATGTCTCGACGCTCACCCCGTACGCGGCGATCCGCTCCTCGGCGACCAGCGTGTCGAGCGCGTCGAAGACGGCGTCGGAGTGGAAAACCGACGTCGGCGGGCAGTGCAGCTGCACCAGGTCAAGCACGTCGGTGCCGAGGTTGACCCGCGATCTGTCGGTCCAGGCGCGGAAGTTCTCCAGCGTGTAGTTCTCTTCCTTCTGATCTACCCGCCGGCCCATCTTGGTCGCGACCGTGATCCCCTGCCCGGCGTTGCCGGACACGAACCTCCCGATGATCCGCTCGCTGCGCCCGTCGCCGTAGACGTCAGCCGTGTCGAAGAACGTGACCCCCGACTCCACGGCGGCCCGCAGTACGTCCATCGCGTCGGCTTCGGATACGTTGCCCCAGTCCGCGCCTAGTTGCCATGTGCCAAGCCCGATAACCGAGACTGGCCTGCCTGTCCTGCCGAGAACCCGCTGCTCCATGCTTGGCGATCCTACTAAGGCCGACTCCCTGCCCGCGGACGTGCCGCGCCCCGGCCCGGCGCTACTCTGCTGCTATGAAGGCATGCTTGTACCGGAGCACAGGCGCGGCGGCGGACGTCCTGCGGGTCGAGGAGGTCGGCCGTCCCGAGCCGGGACCGGGCGAAGTCCTGGTCCGGGTGCACGCCTCGGGGATTAACCCGACCGACTACAAGACTCGTGCGGGGATGACAGCCCGCCCCATCGATGACTTCCAGATTCCGCACCAAGATGGCGCGGGGGTCATCGAGGCCGTCGGGGCCGGGGTAGATCCCGGCCGCGTCGGCGAGCGGGTCTGGCTATGGCTCGCCGCGGCCGGCCGGCGGTGGGGAACCGCCGCTGAATGGAGCGTGCTGCCTGAACGCCAGGCGACGCCGCTGCCCGATGGTGCCTCGTTCGAGCTCGGGGCCTCCCTCGGCGTCCCGGCCATGACCGCTCACTATTGCCTGTTCGCGGACGGTCCGGTGAACGGCCAGACCGTACTGGTGGCCGGAGGTGCGGGGGCTGTCGGGCATTTTGCCATTGAATTGGCCAAACGGGCGGGGGCGCGTGTCATCACGACCGTGAGTAGCCCGGAGAAGGCGGCGCTCGCGGAGAAGGCCGGTGCGGACCTGGTCGTGAACTACCGCTCGCCCGACGCCGTCCAGCAGATCCAGGCGTTCGCTCCCGCCGTCGACCGGGTGGTCGAGCTGGCGCTCGGGGCGAACCTCGCGCTGGACCTGGCGGTGGCCCGGCCGCTGACGACCATCGTGACCTACGCGGCCGAGGCCGCCGATCCCGAGCTCCCCGTGCGGGCCTGCATGTCGGCCAACGTCAACCTGAAGTTCATCCTGCTGTACGGGGTGGCGGCGACCGCGCTCGATCAGGCGGCCGCCGACATAACCGCCGCACTGGCCGCGGGAGACCTTACCGGCTTGCCCGTGCACAAGTTTCCGCTGGCCGACATCGCCGCCGCCCACGAAGCCGCCGAGAGCGGCGCGGTCGGCAAGGTGATCGTCACTCCTTAGCCAATGAGCTCAGTTATTTCAATTTTGACTGCCGTACCGGTGACATCAGCGGTACGCGCTTATGCCGAGCTTCACCGCGAGACCGATTCCGCACAGGCTGACGAAGACGCGGAACGCCGCGGCGGGCACCCTGCGGGCAATCTTCGGTCCGATCCAGCCGCCAAGGAGGAAGCCCGCGGCCAGCGGAGCGACAAAAGTCCACCGGACATCGCCGAAGATCGCAAAGCACACCGCTGCCATGGCATTGGCCATGCCGGAAACCGCGTTCTTCACCGCGTTGACCTTGACCAGTGATTCGTCAATCATGATGTTGAGCACCACCAGCAGCATGACTCCCGCAGCGGCACCGAAATATCCGACGTACATCGCGACTACGAATAGCGCGATGCTGTGGACCAGGCGGTTGCCCTCCTCCGGTGCCGGTGCCAGCTTCTTGATCCGAGGCTGAACCAGCAGCAGCAGCGAGGCGGCGCCGATCAGCACCGGGACGACGGCGGTGAACGTACCCGCGGGCGTCACGAGCAGCACTGCCGCCCCGGCCGCGCCGCCGAGCGCGGTGATGACACCGAGGTGGAGCACCCGTCGCCCCTGCCCGGCCAGTTCCGGCCGGGAGCCTGCCACCGAGCCGGCCCCGGTGAACACGAGCGAGACGGTGTTGGTCATGTTGGCGCTGAGCGGCGGCACGCCAAGGGCCAGCAGCACCGGGTAACTGACCAGCGATGCAATGGCGACCACCGTGCTGAAGATGCCGCCGAGTGTCCCTGCCGCTAGCAGCACCAGCACCTCAGAGATTTTCATCCTCAGCCAGCATCGCCCAGGCGTGATCGTTCTCGCATCCCGGCTGGCCCCCGCCGGGTGTGATTCCCATCGCATCTTCCTGGCTGCGGTACTCAGTCCCCGCGGGCAGCAGCCAGCAGCGAGCTAATGGCGGTCTCATTCATCCCTGTAGTAACTCGCAGGCCTTTGTTAACAGGCGTCACTTCGCTGCAGAGCCGGGAAAAGAGAGAATTACCCAGATTCGGTGTGGCATTCCCGTAAATGTCGTACCTACCATCTAGAATCGAACTAGAAACTCAACAAAGCCACCGGCCTGTATAGCCGGAACAGAAAGGGAGCCCGTCGGCCGTCGAGCCCTGCGAAGGAGGTGACCCAGATGACCCAGATCCCGGCGTTCACCAGCGCCACCCAGGCCGCGGACTTGGTCCGCGCCGGACTCAGCTATCTGGCCACCGCCGACCCGACCCAGCTTGCGGCCAGCGAACAAGCGGAATGCCTGCGGGCGCTCGAGCAGGCCGCGGCGATGAGCACGGCGGCGCGGTCCTCGGTCTTGGGGGCGTTCACCACCGGGAAAGGCTATTGCGACGACGGAGCCTACAGCCCGCGGGCCTGGCTGATCCACCAGACCCGCGTGACCAAGGGCGCGGCGTCGGGGCACCTGGCTTGGGTCCGGCGGGCCCGGGCCCATCCCCGGGTGCAGGCCGCGCTGGCTGCCGGGGACATCGTCTCAGAGTCGTGGGCCCGCGATATGTGCAGCTGGACCGATCTGCTGCCGGAGGACTGCCGGGATAACGCCGACGCGATCCTGGTCTCCGCCGCCCACGGTGGCCTGGACCTGCGGGATCTGGCGGCGCTGGCCGCCGAAATGCGGGCCCGGGCCGAACCCGGCACCGACGGCGACGACAATCCCGGCTTGGATTTTGAAGACCGCTCCGTGCGGCTTGAGACCACCTTCGACGGGGCCGGCGTCATCTCCGGCGATTTGACTCCAGAATGCAGTGCGGTCATCCGCGCGGTGCTGGACGCGTTGTCCGCGCCGCGGGGCGCGGCGGATACCCGTAGTCATGAGCAGCGGTATCACGATGCGATGGAAGAGGCGATGCGGCGCCTGGTAACCGCGGGGCTGGTCCCGGAGCGGGCCGGGCAGCCCACGAAGGTCATCGCGCACATCGCGCTGCCCGACCTCCTCGACCTGGACACCGACGGCGAACTGCGCCAGGAGTGGGCCGAGCGGATCCGCGGCCAGTGGGCCGCGCACCGGGCGGCCGCGTCGGTGTCCGGCGGTGACGGCGGTGCCTGGCTGGCCGGCGACGCCGCCCGCGCGTTCGCGTGCGATGCCTCGGTNNGAGCCTCCGCCGCTGGCCCCAACCCGCCGACGGCGCGCGGCCGGGACGCCCTGGAGCAGCAGATCATCGCCCAGGCGGTGGCCCTGGTATCCGGCCCCGGCGGGCTGGCGTCGTTCTTGCGGCGGCGGGAGCTGGGCGGGCGGCTGGGCAGCCCGAGCCTGCCGCTGGACGTCGGGGTCAGCCGGGATATTCCGGCGGCGATCCGGACCGCGGTGATCGCCCGGGATCAGCATTGCCGGTTCCCCGATGGCTGTGACCAGCCGGCGGCGGCGTGTGAGATCCACCATACGACTCCGCAGGCGAACGGCGGCAAAACTAGTATTGAAGATTGCGGTCTGTTCTGCTTCTTTCATCATCACGTGGTGATCCATTTGTGGGGCTGGACCGTGGTGCTGAACCCGGACGGGACCACCACGGCGTACAGTCCGGACAAGAAGAAGGTCCTGCACAGCCACGGACCGCCCNNCCCTCGCCATCATCGCGGCCATTTTTAGGCACGATCATGGGCGCTGGTGGAACTGTCAAATGCGTCGGTTATCCGCGTCAACGAGTCGGTCATGACTGCGCGCAGCGGTTCCCGGCCATCTGACTCGACCCAGCGGCGAAGTGCCACCTTGACCACGCCCACCGCGGTCTCGGCCACGACGGCGGCGGTCAGCTCGTCGACGCCGCGGCACCGGAACGCCTCGGCGATGGCGTCGACCAGCCGCTCCATCTTGCGCAGCTCGCGTTCACGCAACCCGTCGTTGCCGTCGATGACGGCCTTGCGCTGCTTCAGCTGCTCGAGCCTGCCTTCGAATGCCGTCGACGCCAGTGTCGGCAGCCCGTACGCCACCACCGCTGCCGGCCCTAGCTCGGGCGGGGCGTCGAGCACCAGCCTGGTCGCCAGGGCCGGCATCTGGTCGGCGCCGGCGAACAGCACCTCGCGTTTGTCGGCGAAGTGCCGGAAGAAGGTGCGCGTGGTCAGCCCGGCTCTGGCGGTGATCTCGGGGACGGTCACGCGGTCAAAGCCATATTCGAGGAACAGCTCCAGCGCGGCGCGCTCGAGTCGGTCCCGTGCGTCCGGCTCCCAGCGACCCATGCGCCCATGGTAGCGGCGATGACATGGCGTGTCGTCATAGCCTATAGTGATGACACGACATGTCATGGGTGTGCGACTGAGGTCGCTTGAGAGGGGACGTTGAACTTATGCGGGTATTCGTCACGGGAGCGACCGGGTTCATCGGCTCGGCCGTCGTCCGCGAGCTCATCGGCCACGGCCACCAGGTGATCGGCCTGGCCCGCTCCGACGCCGCGGCGGCGGCGCTGGCGGCGGCCGGGGCGACGCCTCACCACGGGTCGGTCGAGGACCCAGACAGCCTGCGCCGCGGCGCCGCCGACGCCGACGGGGCCATCCACACCGCCTACTTCCACCAGTTCTCGCACGCCGGCCTGGCCACGCGCCTGCGTGTTGTCCTCGGCGGCAGCCCGCGCCGTATTGTGCCGAGGTTCCTGGCGGCCACGATCGCCACGGACCGCACTGCCATCGCCACCATCGGGCAGGCGCTTGGCCCCGGCCGGCCATTCGTGTCCACCTTCGGTACCCTCTCCCTGCCGGCTGGCCGGCTGGCCACCGAAAATGACGACCCCGTCCCGGACGGGGCCGCCTCGGCCGGGGCCGGCGCGCCCCGCGGTGCCACCGAGCAGGTCGTCGCCGACCTGGCCGGGCGCGGCGTGCGGGCTTCACTCGTGCGACTGCCGCCCATCGTCCACGGCGACGGGGACCACGGCTTCTTGCCGCAGATCATCGGCTACGCCCGCAAATACGGCGTCTCGGGCTACGCCGGCGACGGTCGCAACCGGTGGCCCTCTGTGCACCGCCTCGACGCTGCCCGCCTGTTCGTACAGGCCCTAGAAGACGGTCAGCCCGGCGCCCGCTATCACGGCGTCGCCGACGAGGGCGTGCCGTTCATCGATATCGCCACCGCGATTGGCCGGCACCTCGCGCTGCCGGTCGCCGCGGCCACGCCTGAGCAGGTGACCAAGCGGTTCAGCTTCCTGGCCTGGTTCATCGGCGTGGACAACCCCACCTCCAGTGCGCTCACAACCGACCGGCTCGGGTGGAAACCGACCGAGATCTCGCTGCTCGACGACATCGAGCAGGGCACCTATTTCCAGGGGCAGGCGTGACCGACGACATCTGGGTCCTGGGCGCGACCGGCCGGTCGGGGCGCGGGATAGCCCGGCGCTTGCGCGGGACGGGCCACCCCATCGTGCTGGCGGGGCGTGACCCAGCCCGGCTCGCGTCGATCGCGGCCGAAGTTGGTGGCGCCGGCGTCGTGTCCGGCTCGTTCGAGTCGCTGCTCGCGCAGCTGCGCCGGGCCGCACCCGCGGTCGTGGTGAACACGATCGGCCCCTTCGCCCGCACGTCCGGGCCGGCCATCCAGGCGTGCCCGCCGGGCACGCAGTACGTCGACATCGGTAACGAGCTCCCCGGCGTCCGCGCCGTCCTGGACGGGCACGAGCGGGCCGTCGCCGACGGCAGCACCGTCCTGACCGGCGCGGGCTTCGGTGTGGTTGCCACCGAGAGCGTGGTGCTCCGCGCGCTGTTCGGAGCGTCACTGGCCACTGACGTCGGTGCCGAATTCGTCTAAACGACGCACGAAGTGCTACCGAGCGCG
>PMOU01000567.1 GCA_003161205.1 Actinomycetota bacterium
ATCGACGACCTCGAGGAAGGCCGCTGGGTAACCGGCGACACCATCGGCTACGCCCGCACATCCGGCGACCGTGAGGTCGACCTCGGCCCGGTCACGGTCCCGTCCACGAACGGCCCGGTCACCACCGTCCCACTGGAATCCAAGTGGGTCGAACGAGGCTGGAAGGGCGAGGCCCGGACCATCGACGCGAAGTTCGGACGCGGCGTCCTCGCCACCAAATCCATCCTGGACACCACAGGAAACACCTGGGCGGTGCCAGCCCCTCTTCTGGCACTCCTGCTCCAGTGAGCGCACCGACCAGGACTAGCTTGCCCGCATGCCGGTCCTTCCGCGACCGCGCAGCACGGCGGCGAATTGCCTCAGTCGTCAATCCAGCCTCACTAGTGCCATTCTTCCCATCGCACGCCAGTCAGCCTTCGGCGTGCCGTGAGGATTTCCAGTCCCATATATAGCGGCGGGACTCGGTCCATTCATCGTTGTGCTCGGCTAGCACCGCGCCGATCAGGCGGATGATGACGTCGCGGCCGGGGAAGAGGCCGAACAATGCCAAGACAACGCCAGTGCTGCTACTGCGCCGCGGCCGGCCGCCGGGTGCCCGAGGCCGCCGCGATGGCCACGGAATCCAAGCCCAGCAGCACGACGAAGACCAAAAGCCTCAGCGCGGTCATGCTCGCAGCGGCCTGGCAGCGCACCATCACATCCTGCTCGCGACCGTGAACGATGTACGCACCACAAGCGTCCTGGCTGCCGGCTGGCCAACGGATTCCCGGCGACCGCCGCAGGTGCGACCTGGTTGCAGGTGCGCCTCGGGCGTTTTGATGGAGGTGCTGCAAGAGGGTTCGACGGTCATCCTGGGGTGATGAGCAGGTCAGCCACCCAATCGAGTATTCGAGCGGTACAGGATTTCACTGGCACCCTCACCGCGGGCCGCCACGGTCACCGTCACGAGGCCGCCCGGAACAGCCGAGCCGCTATGCCGCACGCTGTTTGTCACCAGCTCCCTGTTTACTGAACTAGAGACGTTGCTGCAGGTCAGAAGACTGATTGATCTTGGCGGGGAGGCACGACCCTGACCGGAATGTCGCAATCGGCGTACCGCATCTGGCAGTGACCCCGACCGCAGTGCAACAGAAAGCGGACATCCGGTGCGGAACGGCTCACCTGCATCCTCCTCGCTGCTGCTTGTAAGCACCGGCCCAACCTGGCCTTGACTGTTGGCGGTTGACCTGATCCGCAGCAACGTCCGAACCTTCAAGCTTGCGTTGATTGTTCAGAGAATCGCTGGTCAGCAGGAGCGTGCACGTCCCTTTGAATTAGGATTATCGAGTGGATGAGTCGTGGCCCGGTGACGGCGGCGGCGAGGTTGCTCTCGGGCCGGGCGCGGGTCTCGTGTGGCCGGCCGTGGCCGGGGTTCTGGAGGACTGCCCCCTCGCGGTCATTGTTCTCGAGCCTGCGGATGCCGATTTCGCCATCGTGTGGGCGAACCGCGCATTCGGTCAGATGACGGGTTACCACTCCGGCGAGGTGTCGGGATCCGGCCTGGACTCGCTGGTCGGCGGAAGCGACCTGGCAGGGGCGGAGCGGCTGCGGGAAGCACTGCTGGCGGGCAGGCCTGCCGAAATCCGGGCCACTGCGCGTCACCGCGACGGTCGCCTGCTGCCGTGTCTGGTTGCCCTGCGTCCGCTCCGCGCGGGCGACGGGGCGCTCACCGGGTTTACCGCCTGGCTGACCGCCCCGGCCGACGCCGAGGAGCAGAGAACGCTGCCTGCCCAGGCGGAGGCCGCCCTGGCCGGCGCCAAGGCCGCTGAGACTCGGGCTATCCTGCTGGCCGAGGCGACCAGCGACCTGGCGATCAGCCTCGACGTCGCCGGGTCGTTGCGACGCCTGGCCCGCCTCGCCGTCCCGAGCCTGGCCGACTGGGTGGTCATCGATCTGGCCGATGAGAATGGCCGGCCGGTGCAGGTGGCGATGCTGCACCGCGATGGCCTGGAGGACGTGCTCGGCCGCTTCGCGGCTCTTCAGCCGGATGCGATGACCGCCGAGGCCCCCATCATGCGGATCCTGGCCGGGAAGCCCCCAATGCTCCACGCCCACGCGACAACCCGGACGGCGGGTTTGTATGTGCACGATCCGGAGCTGCTGTTGCTGTGCGACGCCCTGGGTATCTGCTCGGCCATGTACGTTCCGCTGACCGCTCGCGGCCGGGTGCTCGGCTGCATCACCTTGGTGTCCGGGCCGTCCGGGAGGATCTACACGGCCGAGGATCTGCGCTTCGCCGCCGATCTGGGGCGCCGGGCCGCCCTTGTCGTCGACAACACCGGCCTCTACGAACGTGAGCACCGCGTGGCGCGAGTGCTGCAGGAGAGCCTGCTGCCCAACCTGCCCGAGCTCGCCGGCCTTGAACTCGCCGGCAGCTACCTCCCGAGCGAGCGCGGTACCGAGGTGGGCGGCGACTTCTACGACGTTCTGGTCTTGCCCGAGGGGTCGGCCGGGTTCGCCGTCGGCGACGTGGTCGGACACGACATCAAGGCCGCCGCAGCGATGGGGCAGCTGCGCGGGCTGCTCCAGGCGTGCGCCTGGGAACTCGACGCGGACGGCGGGGACGATCCGGGACGGGTACTGGACCGCCTCGACCGCCTGGTCCAGGCCTTCAACGTGACGGGGCTGGCCACAGTGTTCTACGCGCGGGCGCAGCGGCCGGAGAGCCCGGCCGGCCACTGGACCATGAGCTACGCCGCCGCCGGGCATCCGCCCCCGATGGTGCGGCTGCCCGACGGCAGGGTGCTCGACCTGGACCGGGCGCAGGGTGCCGCCCTCGGGCTGCGCAGGCACGCACTACGGCCGACCGGGACCGTGGAACTGCCGCCGGGCTCGCTGCTGGTGGCCTTCACCGACGGGCTTGTCGAGCGTCGCGGCGAGGACTGGGACACCGGCGTCGGCCGGATCCGTCAGGCGCTGGCCGGCGCGCCGGCCGACATCAGCGCCGCCGCGCTCGCGGGCCGACTAGCCGCGACGGCCGACGGGGAGCGCCGCGATGACATCGCGATCCTGGTAGCCCGCTTCTGCTTACCCGGGAAGGATCCTTCGCAGCTCCGCGAGCGAGGGTTACTCGTTTCTCGCTGCGCCGCCGTGTGGGTGCCGAAAATCTCATCCACGTCATGCGATCAGGCGGTATTCGTTGATCAGGCAAGCGGTGCGAGTTTGCTTCTGGACGCGGTACCGGTCGAGATCGACCGGTACGGGTAGTGGTCTGAGCGGTGCGGCTGCGTCCAGCGACCGGTGCGGCCGGTGCTGGTTACGGTGGATCTCGTACGCGTAGGACCCGCCGAAGATGGGCCTGATTCCAGATGAGGGTCCGGTCCAGGAACTCGCGGCGGCATCCCCCGATCCTGTCGGGTGCCAAAATACGGCCTGGTCCTGTGACCTGCGGTGATGTGCGATCGTAGGGCATGATGGTCAGCCGTGTCCCTGCGCCTGCTCTACCTGATCTTCGTCCGGCTCTGCGGCTGGCTGGTCCTGCTCGGCCGGTCATCGGCCTCCAAGGATGCCGAGCTGCTCGTGCTGCGTCATGAGGTCGCCGTGCTGCGCCGGACTAGTCCTCGGCCTCGGCTGGACTGGGCAGACCG
>PMOU01000553.1 GCA_003161205.1 Actinomycetota bacterium
GCCTCATGGGCCCGGCGGCGCGTCCAGAAGCTGGCCGGGCCCATTCCGGTTACCGTCCACACCAGGTCGCTGCCCGCGGCCGCGACGGCCTCGATGACCTGGTCCGCGCCCGCGTTCAGCCAGGAAGCGTGCCGCACCGGGTCCTCCGGCAGCTTCCCGTCCGCTACCTCGCGCATCGGCACTGGCGCGGTCGCGCGGGTCGCCACGATCTGGGCCGCCCACCGGTGGCCGCGGCCGAGGTGGGTGGCCAGCTGCCGGAATGTCCATCCCGGGCAGGTCGGCACCGGCCGGTCCAGGTCGCCGTCGATGATCCGGGCCAGTTCCGCCGTGCAGGCGCGCAACCCGGCAGAGAAGCGGTCGTCCTCGGGCGCATGCATCAGCGTCCTCCTCATAGCGGAACCGCACGGCACAAGTACAACCCCGGACATGCACCCTACCCGCGGGTCGGCTGCAGCGCCGGCACGAATTCACGCACATGCCGCTGATGGAGCGACTGCCGCTCCTTGTTGCGGGGGAACCGTCAGGGCACGAGGACGATCTTGCCGGTGTTCTGGTGTTGCAGGATGCGCCGGTGAGCTGCCGCAGCGTCGGCGAAGGAGTAGGTCCTGTCGATAAGGGGCTTGACCTTGCCCTGATCCCAAAGGACGAGAACGGCCTGCAGTTCTTCGCGCAGGATCGCCATCTGTCCCCAAAGGCGGCCGATGTTGACGCCGCTGACGGTCAGGTTGCGGTTCATCAGGCCGAGCGGTGTCAGCAGCGGAATGCCCGTCACCTGGGAGACCAGGCGTGCCGGGCGGCGCCGCTGCCCGCTGGCTAGGTTGGCGAACCCGTACGCTACCAGCCGGCCGCACGGGCGCAGCAGCTTCAGCCCTTTCCGCCAGTCATGGCCGCCGAGCGGGTCCAGTACGATGTCCACGCCCTCGCCTGCGGTCAGCCGGCGGACCTCCACGGCATAGTCAGTGGCGTGGTAGTCGATAGGATGCGTGCATCCTTCGGCCTTGAGCACGTCGTGCTTGGCGGCCGAGGCCGTGCCGAAGATTTGCAGGTTATCCACGGTGCGGCACAGTTGCAGCACCGCCGTCCCGACTCCGCCGGCCGCCATGTGCACCAGCACCCGCTCGCCGGGACGGACGGCCGCGACGCGAAACAGCATGTGGTAGGCAGTCAGGTAGTTGACCGGCAGCGCGGCGGCTGCCTCGAAGCTCATCGCATCCGGCATCGGCAGCACCTGCTCGGCAGGGACGCAGACCACATCTGCGTGTCCGCCGAAATGGGTCAGGGCCAGCACCCGCTGGCCTATCGGGTAGCTCTGGACACCGTCGCCGAGCGCGTCGATCACCCCGGCCACCTCATAGCCGACGACGCATGGCGGCTTGGGGGCATCAGGGTACAGCCCCTGGGCGGCCATCACCTCCGCGAAGTTCAGGCCAGCCGCGCGGACACGAATGCGGACCTGGCCCGGGCCGGGCTCAGGATCCGCCGTTTCCCGCACCTGCAGGGCTTCGGGCCCGGCAGCCCTCGTGATCCAGACCGCTCGCATCGCCACATCCTCCGCTGGAGACGCACCAGGGCTAGCTCATCCTGGCCCGCGCCGATCCTACCCTTGGTCTCAGACTCAACTTAGTAAAGGATCCCCATCTTCTCCACGTTCTTGATCCCTGGCCCGGTTAAACCGAATTCGTCCCGGACGTCATCGTTCCTGCATAAATATTTATGGCCGCGCCCTTGAGAATGCACGCCTTCACCACGGACCGTGGCTGACGCAGTCCTTGCATCTATCCGTAGCGGACAGGCTCGGGCTCTGACCGCCGGTGGCCAGCAACTGCTCCCCGTTTCCCAGACGCTCCCAAGCGCGGGGCACCCTAAGCTCGGCCCACCTTCTGTAGTCTTGATGATCGCCCTTATGGGGGCAACCCGCGAAGTGGGCGACCCCGTTTGGCGAGATCAGCAATCCATTAGCGGCCGCTGCTGCCTTCCGGCGTCTATCCGCTAGCCCGTGCTCACAGAATCCACGGTCCATCTCACACAGGTCACAGTAAGTCATGCCCCTTATGATGACGTGAGTCAGGAGGGATTAGGCGACCATACTAAACAACCGGGGTCCCGATCTGGAGATGCCGTCAGACATCCGGTCATGCCGCCGAGCGGGTGGCTGTGCTTTCTGTGGAGGGCACCACTGGCGATGGCGTGGATGTAAAGATCAAGGATGGCCCGTGATCGTGACGTCGAGGCGTTCGGCGAGCGTGCGCCTCGCTATGACGAAGGCCGGCTCGGCCAGATGCATCATCAGATCGCCGACCGCACGGCGGATCTGGCCCTGGCCTGCGTGCCGGTCCCCGGGCGGATCCTCGACGTCGGATGCGGCACCGGCTACCTGCTCGGCCGGCTCGCCGCCCGCGTCCCGCAGGCCGGGACCCTGGCCGGGATCGACGCGGCGCCCGCCATGATCGAGGTCGCCGCCAGCGGAACTGCTGATGACCGGCTGCGTTTTGCGGTGGGCACCGCCGAGCGGCTGCCGTGGCCGGCAGCATCCTTCGACCTGGTGGTCAGCACGACCTCTTTCGATCACTGGGCCGAGCAGGGGGCAGGACTGGCGGAATGCGCCCGGGTGCTGGCACCCGGCGGCTGCCTTGTCCTGGCCGATGTGTTCTCGGTGCTGCTAGCGCCGACGCTGCTCGCCGGACGGGCAGCCAAGGCGCGCACCAGACGACGGGCCACCCGGCTAGTGACGGCAGCGGGATTGCATTCTCCTCAGTGGCACCGCCTCTATGCCGTGATTATCCAAGCCGTCACGGCCAGGAAATAGCAACTGCGGATCCATAGGTGCTGGCCAGCCGGGCGGAACACACTCAGATGACCGTTTACTCTCGTAGCCGCGTAGGGTGCGGTTGAGTGGTAACTGCGGTGTCTGGGTGAGACGATGGCCTCATCGGCAACTCGTAGGCTCTTTTCTGGCTGACCTTGTCCGTTCATAGCGGGCGGCCGAGTTGCCTAGTGTCGGGCCAACTGACTCATCGGTGAAGAAGAGGGGGCGCGGCACCCGGCTTGATCGGCCGGCGGCTCAGCCCGTGTCACCGCACCGAACGTCGGCCATATCTTCACCGCCCAGGACCGTGACATGCCTTCGTTATAAATAAGGTAATGATAACGGTAGATGTCATCGTTTCCGCAGCGGGCGGTGTGCTGGCCGCCCTGGCATCGGCCGATAAACGTCGACTGGAACCCATGGAATGAGGCGCTGGCCATAATATCGATTGTGGCCGAGCGTGAAGTCACCATCAGGAGACGTCATCCCCCTTCAAAGAAGCACACGAAACGCGACCTGGGGAACTTCCTCACATACCGCGGGGAGCGCTCTGAGTTCGATGCGCTTCTATCCGGCGATGGCAGCTGGAAGCTGCATAGGGGCCTTGCTGGCTACGCTGCTGGCGCCACGTTCACGCCATCATGGTAGGCCCAGATGCGCTGCTGGTCACCCTTGGCGATCACCCGGTGCGAACCCGACCGCCTGCTCTCGATCCACCCGTCCCGTTCAGCGCTGCCAGCACACGCGCTGCCTTGGCCATGTGAACAACGGTAGAGCACGGCCATGTCAAAACTAGCCGGGCGAAGATCGGGATCGCGCAGAGGTTGTGCAGAGTGCCTTCGAGACTGGGCGAGGCCGCGGGGGTGGTGCCGGTGCCTGGTTCGAAGCGCCGCATCCGGATGGCCGGCCTGGCTGCCGGGAAGTATTCGTGTTCGGGCTTGGCCATAGTGCATTCCGTTGCGGTGGGTACAGGTCAGGAGCTCGGGCCGGTGCCGTAGCTGGCGAGGAAGGCCTCGACGTCGGCGACGTGCTGCTCGTAGCCGTAGTGGCGGTAGGCGTAGCCCTTTACGACGAACGGGGCGCCGGCGTAGAACATCTCGTACTGCTGGTGCCGGCCGCCGAACTCAGAGCCGATCGCGTCCCAGGCCAGCTTGAACAGCTTGACCCGCTCGGCCGCCTCGAGGCCCGGGGACTGGACGTAGCGGTCGATGTCGGCGCGGGTGGCCGGGTTCTGCAGGTCCGCGACGCTCGCCGGGAGCTGCAGCACGCCACCGCCGGCCAGTTCCCGCAAGATCGCGATGACGCGCGGGTAGAACTCGGCCTGCAAGCCCATCGCTCCATACAGGAAGCGGGGATCGGGACGCCACAGGCCGTTGTGGTCGGGAGCGGCCTGGTATTCGGCGGCAAGCACGGCGGCCTCAACGAGCGAGGCGATGCTGGCCAGCTCGCCGAGCCTTTCCTGCACGCCAGGGAACGTGTCCGTGCCGTTCACGGCGGCGATCTTGCGGGCCAGGCCCAGGATGAACTGCAGCTTGACCACGAACCGGATCTGCGCCTGCCAGTTGGCCAGCACGTGAGCGCCGGTATCGAAGAACTGCCGCCGCAGCCCGGCGACGTCGCGGTCGACGAACACCCGCTCCCACGGCACCAGCACGTCGTCGAACACAACCAGCGCGTCGGTCTCGTCATAGCGGGTGGACAGTGGGTAGTCATAGCGGCTGCTCGCCGCCGGCGCGTACGGGCGTCGGCAGTAAAGCTTCAGGCCGGCTGCGGCAACCGGGACGGTGAAGCTGACGGCGAAGTCGCGGTCCTCGGGGGTGAGCGGCTTGATACAGGAGACGAAGATCTCGTCGGCGACCGCGGCGCCAGTGGCCAGCATCAGCGCACCGCGGATCACGAGGCCGTCCGGGCGTTCTGCGGCCACGCCGGCCTGGA
Source organism: Actinomycetota bacterium (assembly GCA_003161205.1). The sequence continues at coordinate 4,742 of PMOU01000553.1, forward strand.
TGAACTCGCCGTCCCAGCCGTGCGCGGTGGTGGCCCGGGAGACCTGCGGCGGGATGAGCGCGGAGGACACGAACAGGCTTTCCCGCAGCAGTCGGCGGTAATAGCTGACCACGTTCGCGGCCAGGTCATGCGGTTCGGCGGCGAACGCCTCCGGGTGCGCGGCGAACCCGGCCAGGAAGGAGCCGACGTGATCCGGGCCGCGCCCGACCCAGCCGTGGGTGTGCCGGGCCCAGGCCTGGATCGCACGGCGGCGGGAGGCCAGATCGGCCTGGCTGCGCGGGATCGAGTAGACCAGGTTGGCCGCCTGGCCAGTTTCCGGCGCGGTATAGGTCATCGCGGTGGCCGGGTCGGCGGCCAGGTCGAACAGCTCGGCCACCGTGGCGGCGATCGGAGCGAATGCCGGGTGGCTGGCCACGTCGCGGACCCGTTGCCCGTCGATGTATATCTCCCGGTCGTCCTTCAGCGCGGCCAGGTAGTCAGTTCCGGTGCGCATCACACGCTCCTCCGTTCACCCTTACAGGAATGCGCCAGGGCGCGAGCTCACCATGTCGGCGTCCCATGGTCCGGCCAGATCCCGGCCAGGAACGTGTCCTGGGCACCGGCCATTCCGATGTGCTAGCACACGCGCTCGCATCACACGTCTAACCGATGAGGAATGCTGATTCTGCCTAACCCGCTGACGGAGCATCCGTGGTGGCCTAGAAGATACAGACGCTGTTCAACTGTCGCAAGCAGCCGATCGGCGGAGCGCAGCCGGGCGACGGCCGTTGGCCGGGGGCAGGCCGCGGCCGTTGGCACCCGCCGGGCTGGGCGGCGATGCCTGCCACGGGGCGCGTCCTCGCCGGTGCGACAGGGAGTAACGGATACCCGCCCGCCGTTCATTGAGAATCCCTGCGGACTACCCATCTGAGACTGCGCAGGTCACGGGCACTGAGCGGCTGACCTGGCCGAGCGCGGCGACGCGGTTCCGGCGGCTCCGCTTTGCCAGGGGCCCATTGGGTTCGCCCAGCGGACACGATTCCAGCGGTACCGTAAGCGATTAGTCCGGCCATCCTTGTCGGTCAGTTCCATGTGCTCCGCGGTCCATCCGATCATGAGGGAAGCGGCGCCGAAGATCGCTTCACGGTCGAGTCGGTCACCTCGCCTAGTGGCCTCACCCATCAGCTCTGGAACAAGAACGATCACGTCTGAGTCCTCCCTGTCCACTTGGGGGATCGCCTACGGACAGCCCTCGGAGCCGCGTAGCCCATCAGCTGACGGAGCGCTACCTTGGCCATATGCCGACCACTGGCGGGCTGAAGCTAGCGCTGCAGGCCGCAACGCGCGACGACCGCCGCTTGCGCTGTGCGCAGGTGAAGCTGCATACGGCTGGAATCGAGGATGCACTCTGCCTGGTGACGGACACCCGCGGCCGGATGCGGTACCGACTGCCCGACGGCGAATATCAGCTGTCGCTTCTCGGTGGCCCGTGCGTGCGGTTCGTCGTGCGTGATCGCTGCTGGACCACGGTCCGCCTTCAGCTGGCGTAGCCGGAGTGACGCCCGGGAGCGCATTCCGGGCCGGTACGGCGCCCATCGGCCGGCCTCGGCGCTTCCCGCTGGCGCGCGGAAGCCGATCCGCTTTCTATCCGGCGATGGTAGCTGGAAGCTAGTTTTGACATCGCCGTGCTCTACCGTTCTTCACTCGCTGATGGTGAATCTCTGCCGGAACGGCCATCCGCTGGGTAAGAATTGATTCACGGGAGCGAGGATCAGATCGTGCCGGTGCAGGCAGCCGCCTACACCGCGCAGCGCATCGGCTCGGCGCGGTTCATCGAGCTCCCCGGGCTCGGGCATCTCGCGCTGGGAGCTGGCCCGGACAGGATCGGAACAGAAATCGAGCGGTTCCTGACCGATGTATGGGAGACGGGCGGCTGGGAGGACGCCGAGCCCGACCGGATCCTCGCCACGATCCTTTTCACCGATATCGTCGAATCGACCGCTAAAGCGATCGAGCTGGGCGACCGGCGCTGGCGCGGTCTGCTCGAACGCCATCACATGCTGGTGCGGCGGGAGCTGCTGCGGTTCCGGGGGCACGAGATCGACACTGCCGGCGATGGCTTCCTTGCCTCATTCGACGGTCCGGCCCGGGCCATCCGCTGCGCTTGCGCAATCATCGAGAGCGTGCACGATCTCGGCCTATCGATCCGCGCTGGGCTCCACACCGGAGAATGCGAGGTGACTGACGGAAAGATCGCCGGCATCGCGGTCCATACCGGGGCGAGAGTGGCCGCGCTCGCAGCAGCCGACGAGGTACTCGTGTCAAGCACGGTCAGGGACCTGGTGGCTTTGCTGAGCTAACTGATGTTCAGGCGTTCAAGGGGC
>PMOU01000173.1 GCA_003161205.1 Actinomycetota bacterium
CGGCTGCGGGACGGCTGTGGCTGACCGGGGCCCGGCTGTTCGACGGCACCGGGGCGCCGCTGCGTGAGCGCACGGCGATCTTGGTGGAGGACGGGATCATCCGCCGGGTCGCCGACGCCCGCGAGCGCTGCCCGGACGGCGCCCGCCTGGTGGACGTGGGGGAGCGGGTGCTGATGCCTGGCCTGACCGACGCGCACACCCACGCGTCGGGCCGCATCCCGACGACCGCGAAGGGCGCCGAGGAGCCGCTGCCCGGGATCGCGGCGCATTTCCTGCAGGCCGAACTGCGCGACTACCTTCGTCTCGGGGTCACCACCATCCGCGTCTGCGGTTCGCAGGGCCAGCTGCCGCAGCAGGCCCGGCAGGCCATGCGGTACGGCGCGTTCCGCGGTCCCCGCCTGCTGACCTGCGGGAAGATCGTCTCGGCGACCGCGCCGGGCGGACGTTTCTACGGTGACATGTACCGCGAGGCTGACGGCCCCGATGACATCAGGCGGACGGCTGCGCGGCCGCGATCAGGCACGGCGTCGACACGATCGAGCACGGCATGTACCTGCACCAGCGGCCGGACCTGCTGGCGGCAATGGCCGCCACGGGCCAGGTCCTGGTTCCCACCTTGTCGGGTTACTACTGGATGGCAGGCCTGGGTGAGGCCATCGACCCGGCCACGGTGCAGGCCCATCCGGACATGCCGCCGGTGCTGGCGGAGCTGGCGGAGCGGAACCTGGCCGAGGGCGCGGCCAGCATGCGGGCCGCTCAGCAGGCGGGCGTCAAGATCGCGCTCGGCAGCGACATGAGCCTGGCCGTCGGCCTGGAGATCCAGCGGATGGTGCATCAGGGGCTGACCCCGGCTCAGGTGCTCGTGGCCGCGACCAGCACCGCGGCGCAGGCGCTCGCCCTGGACGAGCTCGTCGGGACGGTGACGACGGGCAAGCTCGCCGACGTGATTGTCGTCGACGGCGATCCGCTGACCGACCCGGGGCTGCTCGGCGATCCGGCCCGCATCTGGCTGGTGCTGCAGGGCGGCGTCCCCGTCGCCGGACAGGCCCTGTCCAACCCGGCGCCCGGACACCCCCTGTCCAGCCCGGCGCCCGGACACCCCTGACGGACCGCGGGCAATCTCGTAGCCTCGGGGCATGTCCCCTCCGCCGCGGCCGCCGCGCGAGCGCCGTGGCTTCTTGTCCGGTTACGCGTTCGCCTGGGGCTACCTGATCAGCTTCGTGGTCATCGACCTCGTCTTCGCCTCGCTGACCCCGCACGGGCAGGCGGTGCTCACCGCGTGGGCGAGCACGAACGTGGCGAACCTGTCCCGTGAGCCGATCGGCCCGCTGGTGCTTTCCGCGTTCATCGCGCCCGGTTACGTCGTGCTCTGGCCGGTGCTGATCGCGCTGGCGGCATTCGGCGCGAACCGGGCGCTCGGCAATGCCAGGACGGCGCTGGTCTGCCTGGCCGGGCACGTGATCGGCTCACTGGTCAGCGAGGGCATCGAGGCCTTCCGCATACACGCCGGCCAGTTGCCGGCCGCGGACCGGTACATCACCGACGTCGGGCCGTCCTACGTGGTGGTGTCGGCCATCGTGATCGCGGTCATCTGCGGGACCTGGCTCGCGCGCGCCCTGGCGGTGCTGGACTTCGCGGTGCTGGTGTTCGGCGGCCATATTTTCAGCGGCTTGAGCGATCTTGATGTCTCCGCGGTCGGGCACCTGACCGCGATGCTCACCGCGGCCGCGATCATCGCGCTGAGCCTGACCATGAGCCTGATCCGGCGCGGTCGCCGGCGAAGGTCAGCCCACGTGATAAACGAGGGTGCCGATCAGGTAGGTGATCCCGACGGCGCAGGCCCCCAGTACCAGCTGCCGTAGCGCGCCCCGCCAGAAGGGCCGGTCGGTCAGCCGGGACACGATGCCCCCGCCGGCGATCGCGGCGACGGCGCCGAGCCCGAGCGCGACCCAGAGCAGATGCAGGCCAGCCAGGTAGGGGAGCAGCGGGATCAGGGCCCCGATGGCGAAGGAGGCGAGCGAAGCGCCCGCCGCCACCTGGGGAGAGGGCAGATCGCTGGAGTCCACCCCGAGCTCTTCCATGGTGTGGACGGCCAGGGCCTTTTCCGGGTGCGCCGAGATCTCGGCGGCGGCCTGCCGCGCGGTGGCCGGACTGACCCCGCGGGCCCGCAGCATCATCGCCAGCTCGGCCTGCTCGACGGCGGCGTTGTTCTCGAGCTCGAGCCGTTCCTTGTCGACCTCGGCGTAGATCAGCTCGTTCTGCGAGGAAACCGAGACGAACTCCCCGGCGGCCATGGAACAGGCGCCTGCGGCCAGGCCCGCCAGGCCGGTGAGGACGATCGTGTGGGCCGAACCGCCGCCGCCGCCGACCCCGGCGATCAGCGACACGTTGGTGACGAGCCCGTCCATGGCACCGAACACGGCCGGACGCAGCCAGCCGCCGGATACGTCCCTGTGCTGGTGACCCTGATCGTGCCCGTGCGCTTCAGTCCGGGTCCGGTCCTCCGTCGTCATCCGGACTGGCCCCTCCAACCCTTTGCGTCGGCGTATGCCGGTGTGGTGCGCCACAGCGGGGCGCACCACACCGGAAGCCTCAAGCCAGAGCCTAGCTCTTCGACGCGTTATACAGGAAAAGGTGCCCGATCGCGGTCGGGTAGACACCGCTCACGCCGGACGCCGTAGCCGTCAGGTAGTTGTAGAAGTAGCCGAAGATGACGGGCGTCTGGGCCAGCAGCAGCGTCTCGATCTGCCCGGCGATGCTGCGCTGGGTGGACAGGTCGGAGGCGGCGACGTACTGCGCGGCCAGCTTGTCGTAGGAGGTGTTGTTGAAATGAGCCGCGTTCCACGGTCCGGTGCCGGTCTTGGCGTTGGTGGTCTCGAGCGCGGCGGTCAGGAATGCGTTGGGTACGCTGCGGTGCCCGTAGTCGACCAGGCTCATGGTGGCGTCCAGCCAGTCGGAGTTGCCGAACGTGGCCTTGCCGTAGTACGCGGCGGAGCTCTCGACCTTCAGGTTGATCTTCACGCCGATTTGCGCCGCCGACTGCACCACGATCTGGGCGTAGTCGGGAATTTCGAGGAGGTCCTCGGTGATCAGCTGGGTGCTGAACCCGGAGCTGTGACCGGCCGCCGCCAGCAGGGACTTAGCCTGGCTGATGTTCTGCGCGCGCTGGGCGACGCTGGTGTCGGTGGACGGGAAAACCGGCGCGAACGGGCTGTCGTTGCCGACATCGGCGTAACCCTTGAACAGCGCCGACACGATAGCCGTCCGGTCGAGCGTGAGCGCGATCGCCTGCCGGACCCGCGCGTCGGTGAACGGCGCCTGATCGCAGCGCATCGACAGCTCGCGATGCGCGCTGGACTTCAGCTTGATGATGTTGTAGCTGCCGGTCAGCAGCTCCTGCGCGCCGGACACGGAGAACTGCCCGACGACGTCGATCGTCCCGCCGGTCAGCGCGAGGATCGCCGGGTTCTGGGTGTCGTAGAAGGTGAACTCGGTCTGCGACGGCAGTGCCTTGGTGCCCCAGTACGACTCGTTCCGGGTGAACGTGGCGCCCGACTTCGGCGTGTACGAGCCGAGCACGAACGGCCCGGTGCCGATGAACGTGTTCTGCCAGTCGGCCGGGTTGTAGCCCTTCGGCAAGATGATCATGTTGTAGTTGTCGGAGGACGTCAGGTACGGGAAGTTCCCGTTCGGGGCCTCTAGGTGGAAGGCGACCGTGTAGTCATCCACCTTCACCACGCCGGCCGGGGTGAGCACCCCGCCCAGCACCGACAGCGCGTTCGACCCGTTCTTGGGGTTGGCGTGCAGCTGGTAGGTGTAGACGACATCGTCGGCGGTCAGCGCGGCGCCNNTTGATGGCCGCGGTCGGCGTGGTAATGCCGGCCTTGATCACCGCGCCGGCCGCGCCGGCTCCGGCCGACGATGACGTCCCGGACTTCGCCGAGCTCGAGGAGCTGCTGCCGCAGGCCGCGAGCACCGAACCGAGCACCGGCACCGAGATGCCGACGACGCTGGCGCGGCGGATGAAGTCCCGGCGGGACAGCCGGCCCGCGGCGAACTCGTCGATGACGTGATTGGCGATGTCACCTTGGTCCTGGCGTATCCGCCCGAGCCTGCGGTGGTCGATGTTCCTGGTCATAGGGATTCTCCCTGGGATGGGGCGGATTCATTTCGCTGGATAATCCGCAGCTCGGCGAGCGGGATGTGACACCGGGTCAGGTGACCCGGCTCGCCTTCGAGCAGCGGCGGTTCGGTGGACTCGCAGACGCCAGTGGGCAGCCTGCGCGGACATCGAGTGTGGAACACGCAGCCGCTGGGCGGGTCGGCTGCGGACGGGATTTCACCCTGCAGCCTGATCCGGTCAGGACGCTCGCCGTCGAGCGTTGGTACAGCGGAGAACAGCGCCTCGGTGTAGGGATGATGCGGCCCGGCGAACACGGTTTCCGCGGGCCCCACCTCCATCACGCGTCCGAGGTACAGCACCACGATGCGGTCGGACAGGTACCGGACCAGGCCGAGGTCGTGGGAGATGAACAAGTAGGTGACCCGCTCGGCCTTCTGCAGGTCCGCCAGCAGGTTGAGGATGGCCGCCTGCACCGAGACGTCGAGCGCCGACGTCGGTTCGTCGCAGACCACCACGTCGGGCCGGCCGCCGAAGGCGCGGGCGATCGCGACGCGCTGCTTGAGGCCGCCGGACAGCTGGCCGGGGCGCAGCGCCAGGTGGCGTTCTTCCAGCCGGACCGAGGCGATCAGGTCGCCGAGCCGGTCCTGCAGTGCCTGCCCGGACAGCCTGGCCAGCCTGGTGAGCGGACGGCTGATCAGGCTGCGCACCGTGTGGCGGCGGTTCAGCGCGGAGTCCGGGTTCTGGAAGACGATCTGCAGCGCGCGCAGGGTCTCCCGCGGTCGCCGCCGGGCGTCCGGGCTGAGCGGCTTGCCGTCGAGCGTGACGACCGCGCCCGAGTCGGGCCCGGTCAGCCCGAGCAGCACGCGCGCCAGCGTGGTCTTGCCGCTGCCCGACTCGCCGACCAGCCCGAGCGTCTCGCCCTGGTTAATGGCCAGGTCGACGTCGGCCAGGGCGCGGACGCCCCCGGTGAAGGTCTTCGACAGGCCCTCGACGACCACCAGCGGGCCGCCGGTGCCGTGGTTCGCGAGCGTGCCGACTGAGACCGGGGTCGAGCGCGGCAGGTCAGGTGCCTGGTCGTGGAAAAAGCAGCGCGAGGTCCGGAGCTCGCCGACGTCGAAGAACGGCGGATCCGATTCCCGGCAGCGATCTTGAGCCAGCGCGCATCGCGGCGCGAACACGCAGCCTTTGATCGCGTGGCCGGGCGCGGGCAGGAAGCCGGGGATGGTGTCCAGCCGGTCGGTGTCCTTGCGCTGCCCGCGGCGCGGGATGCAGCGCAGCAGCCCGACCGTATACGGGTGCCGCGGGTCGTCGAACACCTGGCGCGCGGGACCTTCCTCGACCAGGTCGCCCGCGTACAGCACTCCGACCCGGTCGCACATCTTGGCGATCACCGCCAGGTTGTGGCTGATGAAAAGCACCGAGGTGTTGAACTCCTGGCGCAGCGCCGCGACCAGGTCGAGCACCTCGGCTTCGACGGTCGCGTCGAGCGCGGTGGTCGGCTCGTCAAGGATCAGCAGCGACGGCGAGGCCGCCAGCGCCATCGCGATGACCGCCCGCTGGGCCATCCCGCCGGACAGCTCGTGCGGATACCGCCGCATGACCCGGCCGGGATCCGATATCTGGACCTTGCGGAGCATGTCCTGCGCCGACTGGGTCGCCTCGTCGGAGGAGGCGCCGGCGAGCTCGAAGACCTCCGCGATCTGCCGGCCCACCCGCAGCGACGGGTTCAGCGCCCGGCCTGGTTCCTGGTAGACCATGGAGACGGTGTGCATCCGCAGGGCACGCAGTTCCGCATTGCCCATCGACAGCGGGTCCTGGCCGTTGATGCTGATCGTCCCGGCGCTGACCCGGCCGTTGCGGGGCAGGTACCTGACCAGCGCCAGCGCGACCGTGGACTTCCCGGAACCCGACTCGCCGACCAGCCCGTACGATTCGCCGCGGCCGATCGAAAACGAGACGTCGCGCAGCGCGAGCCGGTCCTGCCCGCGCACCCGGTACACGATGTCCATGTGCGAGACTGCCAGCGCGGTGTCTGTCTCACGGGCCGTTGGCTCGCTCGTAAGCTCCGGCTCACTCATGCGTTGAGCACCTGCTCAATCGAGTCCGTGATCAGGTTGACCGCGGTTACCAGCGAGGCGATGGCGAGCGCCGGGAACAGGGTCTGCCACCAGTAACCCGCCAGCAGGCCGCTGTAGTTGGCCGCGATGTCCGCGCCCCAGTCGGGGGTGGGCGGCTGGACGCCGAAGCCGAGGAAGGACAGCGTGGCCACGGCGAACACCGCGTAGCCCAGCCGGACCGTGAACTCGACCAGGATGGCGGGCACGACGTTGGGCAAGATCTCGCCGAACATGATCCGGCCCGGTTTCTCGCCGAGCAGCCGGGCCGAGGACAAGTAGTCGAGGTTCCGCTCGGTGAGCACCGCGGCCCGGACCGTGCGCGCGATCAGCGGCGTGAAGATGAAGCCGATGACGATGATGAGCGTCACCGTGGACGGGCCGAGCGCGACGATGAACAGGAACGCGATGATCACGGCGGGCAGCGCGAGCACGGCCTCCACGATCCGCCCGGCGATCAGGTCGATGGCGCCGCCGAGGTAGCCCATGGCCAGGCCGAGGGCGGTGCCGAGGATGGTGCCGAGCACGGTGGCCAGCGGCGTGATGACCAGGATGTCCCGGGCACCGACGATGACCCGGGACAGCACGTCCCGGCCGAGCGGGTCCGTGCCGAACCAGTGCGATCCCGACGGGCCGGCGTTAGCCGCGAGCAGCTGCTGGGCGAGCGGGTTGTCCGGCGCGAACGCGCGCCCGAAGATGGCGCAGACCACCCAGAACAGCAAGATCGCCCCGCCGACGAGGAACGTCGGGCGCCGCAGCAGCAGCCGCCACCGGGTCTGCCCCCGCATGACGGGCACCGCGACCGCGACAGCCACCGTCTCCGGCCCCAGCGGCCCGAGCGGGTCGCCAGGCGACGGCACGCCCGGCTCGTCGAGGAAGTGGGACTCAGCCATCTTGCCCCCCCGCCCGCAGCCGCGGATTGAGCGCGACCAGCAGCAGGTCCGCGGCCAGCGTGGCCAGCACGTAGACCACGCCGATGGTCAGCACCCCCGCCTCGAGCATCGGGAAGTCCTTGGCCTGCGCGGCCTTGTAGATCAGGTTCCCGATGCCCTGGTAGTTGAAGAGCGTCTCCACCACCACCAGGCCGCCGATCAGGTAACCGGTCTGGGTCGCGATCACGGTGATGGTCGGCAGCAGCGAGTTCCGCAGGACATGCCGGCGGATCACGGTCGCCCGCGGCAGGCCCTTGAGCACCGCCGTGCGCGCGTAGTCCGAGCTCAGCGCCTCGATGGTCCCCGCCCTGGCCATACGTGCAATGTAGCCGAATAGAACGAAAACGAGCGGTATAGCCGGCAATATCAGATGCCGAAACTGGGTAAGGTCACCGGCGTTCGCTCCCGCCGAAGCGGTGACGGGCAGGACCTTCAGCGTCACGCCGAACACCACGATCAGCACGATGCCGGATACGAACTCGGGCACGGTGGCGAGAGAAAGTCCTGTCACAGAAATGATTCGGTCGACCGGGCGGCCCGCGTAAAGCGCGGCGATCACGCCGCCGATGATGCCAAGTGGCACCACGATGACGAACGCCAGTGCGGCCAGCTTCAGCGAATTGATCATCGCCGCCCGGATGAAAGGCTCGACCGCGGTGCGGTAGGAGTAAGAGGTGCCCATATTGCCGCGAAGCAGCCCGCCGATCCAGCTTAGGTACCGGGTAAGCAACGGCCTGTTAACCCCAAGTTGCGTGTCCAGAACTTGCACCGCGCCTTTCGACGCGAACGGTCCGAGGATGGCGCGACCCGGGTCACCTGGGAGGATCTGCCCGGCGAAGAATACGATCAGGCTGATGATCCACAACGTCAGGATCATCAAGCCGAGGCGCCTCAGAAGGAACGTTACCACCGCTGGCCTCCTTGATACTTGGCCGCCTCGCGCGGAACGCCCCTGGGCGGCAAAGCCTAGCTCAGTTATAGATGGGTGAGCAATTAATGAGGATCATGCTGAATGGAAGTGACCTGACTGTTACCCCGCCAACCTCCCCAATCCCCTTCCCTTGTCGCGCGGTCGTCGAAGAGGTACTCAGCAAAGGCGAGCCCGTTTATGGCCTGACCACCGGGGCGGGAGAACGCAAGGCGTTTGGCCTCGACCCGGCCCGCGGCGATCTCCCCGCGCCGCCTGACCTGGCCGCCTGACCCGTCTCACAAGATAATTTCCGGAACGGGCAGCGGCTTAAGCCCCCAACCCGTGCGTGCCGCGCTCGCCGGCGCCGGGTGATGGGGGAAGCTTGTCCCGTGGCGAATCCGCACAGTACGAGTCCGCACAGCACGAGTCCGCACAGCACGTTGATCACCGGTATCAGCGAACTGGTCACTAACGACGGCGAGCACGGCGCCTATGCCGCGCGGCCGGACGCGGCCCTGGTGATCTCCGGCGACCGCGTGGCCTGGACCGGCCCGGCGGCACGGGCCCCCGCCGCCGACGCCGTGGTGGACGCCGGCGGCCGGGCCGTGCTGCCCGGGTTCGCCGACTCCCACGCGCACCTGATCTTCGCCGGGGAGCGCAGCGCGGAGTTCGCCGCCCGGATGGCCGGGCGCCCGTACCACGCGGGCGGCATCCTGGTCACGGTCGAGGCGACCCGCGCGGCCCCCGATGCGGTGCTGCGCGCGAACCTGCGGCGGCTGGCGGCCGAGATGCTCGGCCAGGGCACGACGACGTTCGAGTGCAAGTCCGGGTACGGCCTCACCGTGGCGGATGAGGCCCGCGGGCTCGCGCTGGCCGCGGAGATCACCCCGGAGGTCACCTACCTGGGCGCGCACGTCGTGCCCCCGGAGTTCGCCGCCGACCCGGCGGGTTACCTGGACCTGGTGCGCGGCCCGATGCTGACGGCCTGCGCGCCGCACGCCCGGTGGATCGACGTGTTCTGCGAGGACGGTGCGTTCGGCGCGGACGAGGCGGCCGCGGTGCTCGCCGCGGGCACGGCGGCCGGCCTGGGCGCCCGCGTGCACGCGAACCAGCTCGGGCCGGGCCCGGGGGTCCAGGTGGCGGCGCGGGCGGGGGCGGCGTCGGCTGACCACTGCACGTTCCTGACCGACGCCGACGTGGACGCGCTGGCCTGCACGCCGGTCGTCGCGACCTTGCTGCCCGGTGCGGAGTTCGGCTGCCGGCAGCCGTTCCCTGACGCGCGGCGGCTGCTCGACGCGGGCGTCACGGTGGCCCTGGCCACCGACTGCAACCCCGGTTCCTCGTTTACGTCCAGCATGCCGTTCTGCGTCGCGCTCGCGGTCCGCGAGATGCGGATGACCACCGAAGAGGCCGTCTGGGCCGCCACCGCGGGCGGCGCCCGGGCCCTGCGCCGGGACGATATCGGCCACCTCGGCGTCGGGGCCAGAGCCGACCTGATCCTGCTGGACGCGCCGTCGCACGCGTATCTGGCCTACCGCCCCGGCGTCCCGCTGATCGCCGCCGTCTGGCAGGCCGGCCAGCTCGTCGCAGGCTCGCCCCCAAGCATCCCCCGGGCGGCCCGGCCACCGCTCCCAAGCGCCCCCTAGCGCTGCTGACCGTGGCATAGGGCTGCCGCTCCTCCCCTCGGTCGGGGGAAGTACTAATCGATGGCGCTCTTCGCGGCTCGCTTGTACCGTGCCGGTATGCTCGCCGTTCCAGCGGAAAGCGCGCTGCTCCTCCCGGTTCCCGCCGCCGAGTCCGCCGTCGCGCACCACCGGGCCCATCTCGATGTCAGTGCCTGGGACGGCGTGCCAGCGCACATCACGGTGCTCTACCCCTTCCTGCCACCCGCCGCGATCGACGCAGAGGCGTTGGCGTCCGTCAGGCGGCTGATCGCCGGCTTCCCGGCCTTCGACTTCGAGCTCGACCGGATCGGCTGGTTCGGCGACAGCGTGACCTGGCTCGGGCCACGCGACCCGGCCCCGTTCCGTTCCCTGACCGATGCCGCCTTCGCGGCGTTCCCGTCCTGCCCGCCCTACGGCGGTCAGCACGACGACGTGATCCCTCACCTGACCATCGGGCACCGGGGCGGCACGGACGCCCTCCGGCAAGCCGCCGCCGACGTCAGCGTCCGCCTTCCTATCCGGGCGAGGGCGGCAGAAGTCATCCTGATGACAGGTCCCCGCCCAGGTGATGGCCCAGGGCCGCCCGCCCAGTGGCACACCAGCGCCGCCTTCCGCCTCGGCGAGTGAGGCGGGGTGTCGGATCGTCCCCGTCCCCGTCACCCGTCACCCGTCGCCCGACGAGCGGGAACCCGCTAGCGCTCGCTAGGACTTGCGGGCGACGCCGGCCCACAGCACGGCGGGGCTGGCCGCTTCGAGTTCGCTGTCCGGCCGCCACTGCGGGGCCCGGACCACCCCCGGCTCGATCAGCTCGAACCCGTCGAACAAGCGGGTGACGCCGACGTGATCGCGCAGCGCCACCTTCTCCGCCACGGACTGGTTGAGGCGGCGGACCATCTCGGTGTGCTGCTCGGTGTCGATGTCGCTGGCCGGATGCGAGATCGTCACGAAGCTGCCGGGGGCGCACGCCTCCATCAGCCGGTTCACGATGGCGCCGACTTGGTGGTCGTCGGTGACAAACTGCAGGACGGTGAGAAGCATGATCGCCACCGGCTGGCGGAAGTCCAGGGTGCCCTTCGCCTGGGCCAGGATCGTGTCCGGGTCCCGCAGGTCGGCGTCGATGTAGGCGCATGCCCCTTCCGGCTTGCTGGTCAGCAGCGCCCTGGCGTGGGACAGCACGATGGGGTCGTTGTCGACGTAGACGATCCGGCTGGCCGCCGCGACCGACTGCGCCACCTCGTGGGTGTTGTTGGCCGTCGGCAGCCCGGTGCCGATGTCGAGGAACTGCCGGATGCCTTCCTCGGCGGCCAGGTAGCGGACGGTCCG
>PMOU01000028.1 GCA_003161205.1 Actinomycetota bacterium
CGGTGGCGGGCGCGGTGGCGGGCTCGGTGGCGGGCTCGGTGGCGGCCTCGGTGGCGGTTCGCTTGCCGGTCAGCGGGTGCCCGACCTCGACCTGGACGGCGCTCGGGCCGAGACGATCTTCGGTCTGCTGCACTCCGCGAGGTTCGTGCTGCTCAATCTGGGATCCGCGGCCGCGGCTTCGGCTGGTTACGTCGGCCGGCTGGACGTCGTGACCGCGAAGCTCGCCGCCGATGATCCCGAATGGAACGGTGTGCGCGCCCTGCTGATCCGCCCCGACGGCTACATCGCCTGGGCCACCGACACCGATGACGCGCCGCCGCTGGCGACGTGGCTCGGCCCCGCGTTATCCCGAAGGTCGCTACCCCGAAGATCGCCCCGGCTAGCTCCTCAGCTCGGCTACCCGCAGCCGAGGGCCTCAGCATTCTCGCCGCCCCCGCTAGCATCACAGCCCACACCGCGCCAGGCGCGCGTTTGTCATGAAGGAATCACCCTAAACAAAAAGTTGTGCAGGATGACTCCTTCATGACAAACCAGAGGATCGCGTACCGCTCCAGAACAGTCACAAGAGCCCTTCTAGTCACACCAGCACCAAGCCGCATCCAGTCTCAGGCCCTGGTGGTGGCGGAGACCCTGTCGCTGCCGATCACGCATGACGGCGGCGTCATAGCGGTGAGCCGCCGCCTGGTGAAATGGAGTATCGGCACGGATGCTGACACCGGGAAGATGACGAGTCATGAGGAGAAGCACGGTGGCACCGGACAGCCAGGGACACGAGGTGCCAGGTTCGGCCTCAGTGCAGGTCATGCCGGTCACGGCCGACCTCTGGCCGGACCTGGAGAAGGTGTTCGGCGGCCGGGGTGATCCGTCGAGATGCTGGGTGCCAGTGGTTCTTTGCGGGAGCCCAGCTAGGACGGGACGCTGTCGAGCTTTCTTCGGGCCGGCTTCGCCGAGATGGCCCGGTGCGGCGTCGGCTGTTAGTCAACAGAAAGCAGGTAACGGCAGATGAGATTGCTGTTCGCCGGAGCGGGGGCCGTCGGCGGGTTCCTCGCGGCCCGGACGCTCGACGCCGGACACGACGTGACCGTGCTGGTGCACCCGCCGCGCGCCCGCCAGCTACGCCAGGCCGGGTTGCAGCTAACCGGTCCCGGCGGGACCACGGTCACCCGGCCGCACGTGCTGACCGCGGCTGAGCTGACCGATCCCTTCGATGTCGTCGTGCTCGCGGTCAAGGCCGACGTCGTCGACGCGGCCATCAAGGACATCGGGCCGGCGATCGGCCCGGCGACCGTGCTGATCCCGTTCCTCAACGGGATGGGACACCTCGGCCCGCTGGTAGACCGGTTCGGCCCGGCGGTAGCCGGGGGCGTGCTGCGGGTCGCCACCGAAGCTCAGCCCGACAGCTCCATCCGGGTGCTCAATCCGCTCTTCGATGTCGAGATCGGCGAGCTGGACGGCCGGGGAAGCCAGCGGATCGAAGCGGTCGCCGCGGTGTTCTCCGCGGCCGGCGCGAACGTGACCGTCAGCCAGGAGATCGTCCGCGAGATGTGGGCGAAGTGGGTCTTCATCGCTTCGGTCGGCGCGATCACCGGGCTCATGCGAGCTCCCATTGGCGAGGTGGTGTCCGCGCCGGACGGCAGCTGGTTCGCCCGGCAGGTCGTGGACGAGGCTGCGGCGGTGGCGGCCGCGGCGGCGTATCCGCTTGCCGCCGGCCGGCGCCAGGGCCTGGAAGGGGTCGTGACGGACGCCGACTCGAAGCTGACGTCGTCCCTGTCGCGGGACCTGCTCGCGGGTCGGCTGACCGAGGTCGAACCGGTGCTCGGCGATCTTGCCGCGCGGGGCCGCGCGGCGGATGTTCCGGTCCCGCTGATCACCGCGAGCGCGGTGGCTCTGCGGGTCCACAACCGGCGCCTACAGGCGACCTAGCATGGTCAGCTGACAGCACGCTAGCCGTCCGCTGGCTTGCTGCTGGTGTCCGCCAGCAGGCCGGTGCGGTAGGCCAGGGCGACCGCCTCGGCCCGGCCGCGCACGCCGAGCTTGCGGTAGACGCTCGTGCTGTGGTGCATGACGGTCTTGGGGCTGAGATGGAAGGCGGCCGCGATCTGCGGGTTCGTCTGGCCAGCGGCGATCGCGGCCAGCACCTCGCCCGACGGGCGCGGCGCCCGGCCCTGCTCGAGCCGGACGTAGTACTCGGTGGAGATGTGGGCGAGGACCGCCACCTCCTCACGGCGCAGACCCGGTGTCCGGCGGCGCGGACCCGGCGGCAGGCCGACGTCCTCGGGCTGGATACGCTCGCGCCGGCTGCGGAGGAACGCGGCCGNNCCGGATGACGGGCCACGAGCCGGTCAGCCCAGTGGCCGCCTGGGCCAGCTCGGCGGGGTCCAGCCGGCCCCGCGCCGACTCGACCGCGGCCCGGTATGCGGCGTAGTGCGCGGGCGGCAGGCTGGCATGCAGCGTAGGCATATAAGGCTGAATCGCGTTATCGAGGCGGACGGCGTCCAGCGGCCGCCGCGCCCGGACGAGCAGGACGATCGCCGCGATGACGCAGTACCCCTCGCCGTGCCAGTAGCCGATGGCGGCGCCCGCTTCCAGGCCGTCAGCGATCCAGCGGGCGGCCGCCGGGATGTCGGTACTTATC
>PMOU01000333.1:0-217 GCA_003161205.1 Actinomycetota bacterium
ACCTTCGTCCGCTACCAGCCGGACGCCTATTCCGACGTCCTGGCCGCCCACAGCGCGACCGAGCGCCGGGTGATCGAGCGGACCTTCGGGGGCCTGCGGTACGTCCGGAACCGGATGGGTTACTACGAGGATCACGCTGACTTCATCAGCCCGCCGGACAGCGACTGCGGCCCTGGCGGCGGTCCGGTCGCGAGCTGGACGTGGCGGCCGCTGCCCG
>PMOU01000333.1:321-4988 GCA_003161205.1 Actinomycetota bacterium
TAGGCGCATCCGGCCGCCTCAGCAAGGCCCATTTCGGCGTGCTCGCCGTGGTAAGGCCCAATGACCAAGGCCCGGGAGATCTTCCCCGGCAAAAACAACTGAGCACCTGCCCCCGCACCGGGGACCAGCATGCAAACCGCCCTGCTCAGTAGCCGGCCGCCGCGTCATTCCTGGCGCCCGCGTCCGGTCCGGGGCCAGCCTCAGTCGGGCTCTGCCTCCGCCCGGTCCCGTCGAGGGTGCTGAGGAAGCTGGCCGCCCAGTGCGCGACGTCGTGTTCGCGCACGCGCCGCCGCATCGACCGCATCCGGCGCCTGGCCTCGGCGGGCTTGACTTCGGTCGCGCGCATGATGGTGTCTTTCATGCCTTCGATGTCGTGCGGGTTGACCAGGAACGCGCCGCTGAGCTCGTCGGCCGCGCCGGTGAATTCGCTCAGCACCAGCGCGCCGTCTTCGTCGTTGCGGCAGGCGACGTACTCCTTGGCCACCAGGTTCATCCCGTCCCGCAGCGGGGTCACCAGCATGACGTCGGCGGCCAGGTACAGCGCGGCCATCTCCTCGCGCGGGTAGGACTGGTGGAGGTAGTGGACCGGGGTCGAGCCCACCTCCGCGTGCTGGCCGTTGATCCGGCTCACCGTCTGCTCGACCTCCTCGCGCAGGGTGCGGTAGGCCTCGACCCGTTCCCGGCTCGGGCTCGCGACCTGGACCAGGACGGCCTGCGGCGGGCCGAGGCGGCCCTCGTTGAGCAGCTCGCCGTAGGCGTTGAGGCGATGCAGGATGCCCTTGGTGTAGTCGAGCCGGTCGACGCCGAGCAGGACGATCTCGGGCTGGCCCAGGACCTCGCGGATTTCCCGCGCGCGTTTCCTGACGTCCTCGCGCTCGGCGATCTCGCTCAGCCCGGCCGAGTCGATCGAGATCGGGAACGCGGCCGCCTGGACATCGCGGATCCCGGCCGGGCCGTCCACCCGCACCGTCGTCCCCTTGGTGGTCAGGCCGGCCGCCCGGCGGCAGGCGCGCAGGAAGTTCGTCGCGTCGGCGCGGCGCTGGAATCCCAGCAGGTCCGCGCCGAGCAGGCCCTCGACCACCTGCCGCCGCCAGGGGAGCTGGGCGAAGATCTCATAACCCGGGAACGGGATGTGGTTAAAGAAGCCGATACGGACGTCGGCGCGCTGTTCGCGGAGCATCCGGGGCACCAGCTGGAGCTGATAATCGTGGATCCAGACCGTCGCGCCGTGAGCCGCCTGCTCGGCGGCGGCCTGCGCGAAGCGCCGGTTCACCGCCACGTAGGCCTCCCACCAGTGGCGCTGAAACTGCGGCGGGGCGATGACGTCGTGGTACAGCGGCCACAGCGTCGCGTTGCAGAAGCCCTCGTAAAAGTCCCGGACCTCCGCCGCGGACAGGCCCATCCCGACCAGGTGCAGCCCCTGCGCCTCGAACGGTCCTGGCGCCGGCCCCGCATCACCGGACCAGCCGATCCAGGCGCCGCCGGTCTCGCGCATGACGGGTTCGAGGGCCGTCACCAGCCCGCCCGGGCTGGGCCGCCAGCTCGTCTCGCCGTCCGGCTCCTCGACCCGGTCCACCGGCAGCCGGCTGGCCACGACCACGAAATCGTGGCCTCCGTCGCCCGGTTCAGCTGCGGCGACGCCGTTTTCCGTGATCGAGGACATTGCTCAACCTTAGCCAATTACCGGCGGCCGCCCCGGCCTGCAGGCCAGGGCGCCCCCTGAGCGGCGCCGGCCGCGGTGAAGATCAGCGGCCGGCCGTGCGATCATGGCTGCTGCCCCGCTGGCGGCCTGGCAATCCTCCGCGCTTGCGCCGCGGTCCCGGCGCTGCCGTGGACTGATATGCGTGCCGCTCCGTTCGTGACGGGCGTCAGGACGGCCTGATCCAGACCGAGACGTGGGCGGGTTCCAGCGCGGCCGTCACGGTGCCCGCCAGGTCCTCGCTGATGGCGGCCAGGTCCACTGAGCCTTGCAAACGCGCCGCGAACGCGTCGATCACCTGGTCAGCCTGGTACCGTGCCCGGTTGAACCGCCGGTCCACGACCCGTTGCACCCGGCGTCGCAGCGGCCCGAAAAGTGCGGCCACGACCAGGGTCGAGCCCGCCACCACCACCGGCGAGGCGGGCACGAACACGCTCGCGAGCAGCACCAGGCCGGTGTAGACGCCCGCCAGCACACCCGTGACGATGGCGTACCCGAGCGTCCGGCTGATAATCCGGTCGATGTCATAGAGCCGGTACCTGACAATCCCCACGCCGATCCCGATCGGCAGCGCCGCCGCGCCGAGATCGGCGGCATCCTGCACGGCCTGCGCGACCGCGGAGGAGTAGTTNNGAGCCACTTGAGCTGCTGCCGCCGGTTCCCGGTCGACTGCCGGTAGCTGGACACCTGGCGGCCGACGAAGATCAGCCAGCAGGCCAGGACCAGCCAGCCCGCGACCGCGCCGGGAACATCTAGCCACCGGGCCGGGGCCGGCAGCACCGCCGGAGCGCCGGCCGGCCCGATCCGGAGCGGCCGCCCGCCGAGCGCCAGCGCCTGCGAGGCGAGCAAGCGGGCCAGGTAAGTCGCGGCGGCAGCCAGGAACACCCACATCACCGCGCGCCAGCGGCGCGACGGCAGCCGGCCATCGGGAAAGAGCAGGACGGCCAGCCCGGACAGCACCGCGATACCGAACTCGGCCGGTTCTAGCAACAGTGCCACCCGGCCCAGGGGCAGTGTGCCGTGATGGATCCGGTAATCGAGTACCGAGTAGAGCAGCGCGCTGCCGGTGACCGGGATCAGCAGCGCCCAGCCGAGCAGCAGCCAGCCGACCGGGTTGGCAGGTGCGCGCCGCGCCACCAGGAAGCCCGCCGCCAGGCAGACCAGGCCGGACACCGTCCCCCCGGCGCCGTAACCGGCCCGCTCGTAGTCACGGGTCGCCAGCAGCAGGATCCCGCACGCCGCCAGCAGCGTCACCGTCAGGCCAGCCGCCAGCACCGCGGCCGCCGTCACCGCGGGCCGCGACGAGCCGGCCCTGCCCCGGGGGACCATGTCTCCCGGGGCCCCGGCCACTGCCGTCGGCTCAGCGGGCATCGTGGCGGAACCACCCTGCCGTCGCGTCCGCCGCCAACTCGCCCTCCGGCTCTCCAGCTGACCATCTGAGCGGATTCAGCCTAGGCCGGCAGCGATACGAGACCGTTACGACCGCCGCTACAGTGACGAAGGTGACGACTGACCAGACCCAGGCCCCTCGGCTGACCTCGCTGTCGCCTGGCGCGGGCTGCGCGTGCAAGCTGCCCCTGGCCAAACTCGAGGCGCTCTTCGCCACCATGGACGGTGTCCCGGCCATGGGTCCCGCCTCGGGTGACCTGCTCATCGGCGCCGCCGAGGGCGACGACGCGGCCGTGCTGCGCCTAGACGCCGAACGTGCCCTCGTCCTCACCACGGACTTCTTCACCCCGATCGTGGACGACCCGTTCGACTGGGGCCGGGTCGCGGCCGCGAACGCGCTGTCCGACGTGTACGCGATGGGCGGCCGGCCGCTGTTCGCGGTCAACATCGCTGCCTGGCCCGGCGAAGGGCTCGACATCGCCCTTCTCGGCCAGGTCATGCGCGGCGGCGCNNGCCGTGGTGGGCCTGGCCGACCCTGACGCGCTGATGACCATCGACCGGGCCGCGCCCGGCGACCAGCTGATCCTGACCAAGGCCCTCGGCACCGGCGTGGTCGCCACCGCGCTCAAGCGCGACGGCGCGGCACCCGCCGCGGTCGCCGCCGCCGTGGCGTCGATGACCATGCTCAACGCGGGCGCCAGCCAGGCCGCGCTGACCGCGGGCGTGCGCGCGGCCACCGACGTGACCGGGTTCGGGCTGCTCGGTCACCTGCACCGGATGCTGGCCGCCAGCGGTGTCGCGGCCCGGCTGACGGCCGGCGCGGTCCCGCTGCTGCCGGGAGCCGCGGCCCTGGCCGCCGCGGGTTTCGTGTCCGGCGGGACCCGGGCCAACACCGAGCGGATGCGCGCCGTCGTGACCCTCGACGATGCGATCCCGGCCGAGGTGGCCGTGCTGCTGCACGACGCCCAGACCTCGGGCGGCCTGCTGCTGGCCGTCCCGCGGGCCGCGGCGCCCGCGCTGCTCGGCGTGCTGCAGGCGCAGGGGCTGCCCGCCGCGCTGGTGGGCGAGGTCGTGGCGGGCGAGAGCGGTCGTATCGAGGTGAGCCCCGGCTCGTTCTGAACTGTGCTGGCCCGGGGGGACGACCCCCCGGAACCCCCCGATCTGATTTTCCCCGGATACGGTGGGGCGGTGAGAATACGGCCGGGTCCGGGGCGGGCGGTGCTGGCCGCCGGCCTGCTCACGGCCCTGGCNNCTGGCCGCGGTGCTGGTCGGCTGGGCGGCGGCCCCGGCGAGCGCCCGGACCTCAGCGGCCCCGGCCGCCCGGCACGTGGTCATCGTCGGCATCTCCGGGCTGCGCTGGAGCGAGGTCTCCCCGGCCGCGACCCCCACGCTGTGGCGGCTGGCCAGCCAGGGTTCGGTGGGGTCCCTGGTCGACTACGCGGTGCTGCCGCTGACCTGCCCGGCCGACGCCTGGCTCACCCTGAACGCGGGCGCCCGGGCCCAGTCCGACCACACCGACGTGGCCTGCGGCGCCTTCCCGGCGGTGGTCGCCGCCGGGTCCGGCGCCCAGGTCCCCGGC
>PMOU01000333.1:5070-5618 GCA_003161205.1 Actinomycetota bacterium
CCGCTGACCGTCGTGGACCTGGGAAATCCCGGCACGGCCGAACGGGCCGTGGCTCTTGCCGCCGCGGACTCCGAACTCGCCCGCATCGTGGCGGAGCTGCCGCCCGGCACCACCCTGCTGGTCACCGCGCCCGGCGCGACGGTCAAGCCCGCGCACCTGCAGCTCGCCCTGGTCGACGGGCCCGGCTACCGGACGGGCCTGCTCGACGCCACCTCGACCCGGCAGCCGGGCCTGGTGGTGCTCACCGACCTGACCCCCACCGTGTACGGCTGGCTGGACCCGACGGGGCGTCCTGTGCCGTCCGGCCTAGCGCTAGCCAACCTTGGCGGCGCGCAGCTCACCCGGGGCGGCCGGGGCGCCTTGACCTCGGCGGTCAGGTCGCTGGTCGGCCGGGACACCGCCGAGCAGGTGTGGCGGTCCACCCACAGCGCGTTCTTCTGGGCCTACGCGCTGGCCGACGCGCTGGTGCTGGCCGGGATCGGGCTGGCGTGCTGGGGGGCGGCGCCGGATCAGCGGCGGCGCCGGGCGCGGTGGTGGCGGGTCGCGGG
>PMOU01000074.1 GCA_003161205.1 Actinomycetota bacterium
CCGCGCGCTTCCATCCGCCGCAGTGCCCACAGCACCTCCCGCCACGGTACGGCGAGATTCTCTCTGGTCAGCAGGTCATAGAACACCACGCCCCAGCGGACGGCGAGCTGCTCCGCGACGGCTTCGGCTAGCTCGTCCGGATCGCAGTCTGCCGCGGCGCCGGGCAGCAGCGACCACCGCCCCGCGGTCCTGGAGCTGAGCTGGCTGCCGCGGCGGAGCCGGTGCCGGCCGGGCGCGTTCTGCATAGCGCGGCGGGCGAACAGGGTCCGGACGGCCCGGAAGCCGTCCGCCGTGATCAGGCCCCGGGCCACCCCGTCCCACAGCGCCTCCTCGATCTCGGCGGGCAGCCGTCCGGTGGCTGCGGCCAGATCCGGCGGGAACAGCGCGCCCCGTGCCCGCAGCACCTCGATCACGTCGGCGGTGCGACCCGGTCCGGGCTCGGCCGGGTGGTGCTCGCCGCGGGCCGCCCGCAGCAGCCACGGCAGGTCGTCCCGGATCGTCAGCGTCACCGGGGTCGCCCGCGACGGGGCCAGGCCGCCGCGGCGCGGCAGCTCGTCGCCGTCGGCGCGCAAGGACAGCCGCCCCCAGGCAATGCCGCCGTCCAGGCAGGCCTCGTCCAGCCACTCCTTGCGGTACCCCGTCACCCGCGCCGGAAAGATGGCCTTTTCCCAGGCTCCGGCCGCGAGCTCGAACCCCTGCAGCTGCTCGACCACGGACAGCACCCCGCGGGTGCCCTCCCGCCTGGTGTCCGGCGTGACATGCTGCCAGCGCAGCAGGAACCGCATGAAGTCCCGGGCCGTCACCGGCTCGGTGTCGTGCCGCTTACGCTGCCGGGTGTAGGCATGGATCCGGGTCAGCACCCGCCGGGCGCAGAATTCCTCGTCCCCGTCCGGGTCGGTGAAACGGCCGCGCAGCGCGAAACCCTCATTCTCCAGCCGGATAAGGGCGAGCGTCACGTCCGGCGCCGGCAGCGTGGTGGCGTGGGCCAGCTCCGCGGTTGTGGACGGACCCCGGACGTCCAGGTGGCCGCGCAGCATCTCGGCCGCGGCCGTCTCGGCGTCCATCGCGCGCGACCCGAAAACGTGCGGACTGCCCGCCGGGAACTGCCGGTCCGGGTAGAGCGGCTGCAGCACGGCTTGCCGTTCGGCAGCACACCACAGCGGCCCGCTGCCGTCCTGCCCGCCGCCCGGGCCGGGAACCTCGCCCGCTCGCCCGGCGGCGGCCAGCTCCTCGAACCACGGCTGCCAGGCCGGCTGCGGCCGCACCGCGAACAGCGTCATCAGCAGGTCGTGCAGTTCGTCGGCGTCCCGGGGCCGCGGCCGGACCTGGTCGGTGACCCGCCCGATCGCGCCGGGATCGAGCCGGGCCAGGTCGCGGGCTGCCACCGGCAGCCCGCGCGGGATCCGCACCTGCCGGCTCCGGCGGTTGGCCGCTTCCGTCTCGTCGTCCAGGTAGGTGAACGGCTGGCCGTTCAGGATCTCGTGGGCGAGCACCGACGGCTCGGTGGTGTCGCGGGTGGTGACGGTGATCCGGCCGCTTTCGATGCCGGCCACCAGGTCCCGCAGCCCGTCGATGTCCATCGCCTCGTGCAGGCAGTCCTCCATCGTCTGGCGCACCAGCGGGTGGTCCGGGATCTCCAGCGGGCCGGGGGCCACGTTCTCCTGGCAGGCCGCCAGCGTGGGGAACACCGCGGCCATCAGGTCATCGGCTTCCATCCGCTGGATCGCGGGCGGGTTCTTGCGGCCGCCCCGCATCCGCAAGATGGTCAGCGACGTGTTCAGGTTCCACCGCCAGCGGGCCTGGAACAACGGCGAGGTGAGCACGGCCTGCCGCACGACCTGCTCGACCGTCGCCGACGCCAGGAACTTCGGTACCCGGTCCAGCGGGAAGCTGTGCTGCGGCCCGAGCGACAGCAAGATGGCGTTGTCGCTGGCGGCGGCCTGCAGCTCGAAGTCGAACGTGACGCAGAACCGTTTGCGCAGGGCCAGCCCGAACGCGCGGTTGACCCGGGCGCCGAACGGCGCGTGGCCGATGAGCTGCATCCCGCCGGCCTCGTCGAAGAAACGCTCCAGGATGATGGCGTCCATGGTCGGCAGCGCCCCGAGCGCGGCCAGCCCGGCCCGCAGGTAAGCGACGATCATGGCGGCCGCGGCCGGGCCGATCCCGCACTCCTGCTCAAGCCAGCGCCTGGCCTGCTCCGGTGGCCGGTCGGCGACGGCCTGCCGCAGCGCCGAGACCTCCTGGGAAAGCTCCCGGGTGCGCCCGGGTGCCTCTCCCTGCCAGTGCGGCACCGAGGGCGGCGCACCTTGCGCGTCCACCACCCGGACCGTGCCCGGCTCCACCCGGCGGATGCGCCAGGAGTGGGTGCCGAGCAGGAACACGTCCCCCGGCCTGCTCTCGGTGGCCCATTCCTCGTGCACCGTGCCGACCGGGACCTCGTCCGGCTCGGCGACGACACGGAAGTCGCCGAGCTCGGGGATGGCCCCGCCCGAGGTCAGCGCGGCCAGCCGGGCCCCGCGGCGGCCCTTGACGGTCCCGTTCACCCGGTCCCGGTGCAGGTAATAGGCGCGGCGCCCGCGGCCAGTGCGGATCCCCTCGGCCAGCAGGTCGGTGATGTCCTCGAAGTCCTCCGCGGACAGGTCCCGGAACGGCGCGGCCTGCCGGGCCAGCCCGAGCAGCTCGCCTTCGGCCCACGGCTCGGCGGCCGACTCGGCCACCATCTGCTGGGCCAGGATGTCCAGCGGTTTTTCCGGAACGACGATGGCATCCAGCCGTCCGCGGCGCACTCCGCGCAGCAGGGCGGCGCATTCCACCAGCTCGTCCCGGGTCGTCGGGTACAGCCGTCCGGAGGGTGTCCCGGCCCGGGTGTGGTTGGACCGGCCCACCCGCTGCAGGAAGGTGGCGATGCTGCGCGGCGAGCCGATCTGGCAGACCAGTTCGACCGGTCCCACGTCGATCCCCAGCTCGAGCGAGGCCGTGGCCACCAGCGCCCGCAGGTCCCCGGCCCGCAGCCGGGCCTCGACCCGCTGCCGGCGGCCCCGGGACAGCGAGCCGTGGTGCGCGGCCACCTGTGCCCCCAGCTCGTCGCCCAGCCGTTCCCCGAGCTGGTGGGCGACCCGCTCGGCCATGCTCCGGGTGTTGACGAACACCAGCGTGGTCCGGTGGCTGGTGACGTGCCCGGCGATCAGGTCCAGGATCTGCGCCATCTGCCCGGTGGTGGGCACCGCGCCGAGCTCGTCGCCGGGCAGTTCCAGGACGAGGTCGAGCTGGCGGCGGTGGCCGGAATCCACGATGGCGCACCGGGGCGTTCCGTCCGGGTGGTCGCGGTCCTCGCCCGAGCCGACCAGCAGCCGGGCGATGGCCTCGATCGGGCGCTGGGTGGCGGACAGGCCCACCCGCTGCACCGGCTCATCGGCGACGTGCGCCAGTCGCTCCAAGGTCAGGGCCAGGTGCGAGCCGCGTTTGTTCGAGGCGACGGCGTGGATCTCGTCCACGATGACCGTCCTGGCGCGGCGCAGCATGGCCCGGCTCCGCTCCGCGGTGAGCAGNNTGCTTGAGCATGGCGGCGCGCTCCGCGGCGGCCGTGTCGCCGGTCCTGACCGCCACCCGGATGTCCGGTGCGCTGAGGCCGAGCTGGACGGCCGCCGCGGCGATCTCGCGCAGCGGCGCCTCCAGGTTCTGCTGGATGTCCGTGGCCAGCGCCTTCAGCGGCGACACGTAGACGACCTGGGGGCCGTTACCCGGCGGCGAGGCGGCGGCCGGCCCGGTGCGCCGCGCCTCGTCCGGCCCGGCCTCGGCATCGTGTCCGCAGTACAGATCGTGCTCGCAGGCCAGATCGTGGGCCCGGTAGAAGCGGTCGATGCAGACCAGGAAGGCCGCCAGGGTCTTGCCCGAACCGGTCGGCGCCGCGATCAGCGTNNCCGGGAACCGGCCCTCGAACCAGGCCTGCACGGCGGGATGAAACGACTCGGGCACGCGCTCACCGTACCTCCGGGCGCCGACATTCCCGGCGGGGAAATGGGTACTTTGGGTACGTGACCACCGCAATCGCCCAGTTCATGCGTCAGCTGGAGCATATGTGGGATGAGCACACCCACGCGCTGCTGACCAGGCGCGATGTGGCGGCGTCGCTCACCGAGGTCGCTCCTGTGCCATCGGTGCTGCACATTCCGGCCATGACCGGCGCGGCCGGCGGCCCGGGGCTGCGGCGTTTTTACGCCGAGGATTTCCTGCCCCACGTGCCCGCTGACCTGCGCCTGGCCAGGATCTCCCGCACCGTGGACCGGTTCCGCCTGGTCGATGAGATGACCGTGTCCTTCACCCACGACCGGGAGCTGCCCTGGCTGCTGCCCGGCATCAGCCCGACCTTCCGCCGGGCTGAGGTGCTGGCTATCGCGATCGTCGCCTTCGAACGCAGGCAGCTCCGCTCGGTACGGGTGCTGTGGGATCACGCCACGCTGACCGCCCAGCTCGGCATCCCCGGCCTGGTCACGTCGGGCTAGCCAGCCAGCACCAGTCCGCTACTGGCCGAGTAGCCAGCGTCCGGGCGCGACGAGCTTGCGGGCCTGATCTGGTCCCCATGATCCCGGGGCGTACGGCGCCACCTTGGGCGGGTTCGCCAGCAGCGGGCCGGCGACCTTCCACACCGCGGCCAGCCCGTCCGGGCGGGTGAACAGCGACCGGTCGCCGGTGAGCACGTCGTGGATCAGCCGGACGTAAGGCGGCAGCGGGTTCGCGCCGGCCAGGCCCGACAAGGGGATCGAGGCGTGCGCGTTGTCGAGGTCGAGACCGGGGCCGGGCTTCTTGGCCACCAGGGACAGGTCGATTTCGCCGTCGCCCGCCAGGGAGAAGGACAGCACGTTGGAGTCGCAGGGTATCTGCCCGGCCAGGGGCCCGGCCGGCTCGCGCAAGATCACGCTGACCCGTTGCCTGGACGCGGCGAGCCGCTTGCCGGTGCGCAGGTAGAACGGCACCCCGCGCCAGCGCGGGTTGTCGATCCACATCCGGGCCGCGACGAAGGTGTCCCGGCTGGAGTCCGGCGCGACTCCGGGCACGTCGCGGTAGCCGGTGAACTGGCCGAGGACGACCTCGCTCGGGTCGAGCGGGCGGAAGGACTTGATGACCTTCTCGCGCGCGGCCTGCAGGTCGAGGGCGCCGAGGCTGGCCGGCGGTTCCATGGCGACCTCGGCCGCCACCTGGAACAGGTGGGTGACCAGCATGTCGAGCACCGCGCCGGTGGCGTCGTAGAAGACCGACCGGTCGGTGATGCCGAGTTTCTCCGGCACGTCGATCTGGACGGACTCGATGTGCTTGTTATTCCACATCGCGGCGAACAGTTCGTTGGCGAACCGCATCAGGTGCAGGTCCTGGGTCGCTTCCTTGCCCAGGAAGTGGTCGATCCGGTAGACCTGCTGCTCGTCGAGGACCGAGTGGACCGTCCGGTCCAGGGCCCGGAAGGCCTGCTGGGAGGTGCCGAACGGCTTCTCGTAGACCACCCGGGCGTCCTTGGCCAGGCCGTGCTGGCCAAGCGCCTTGGTCGTCTCGCTGAACGCGACGGGAGGCACCGCGAGGTAGTGCACCAGCTGCGGGTCGCCGCCCAGCGACTTGCGTGCCTTATCCAGGTGGTCCAGGAGGCTGCCCGGGCTGTTGGTGTTGAAGCCGCCTCCGGCGAAGAACACCCGCTCGGCGAAGGTCTTCCAGGCCTGCGGCTCCGGGTGCGGGCCGAACTCGGTGAGCACGTCGTGCACGTGGGCGCGGAAATCCTCGTGGGCGACGTCGCCGCGGCCGTTGCCGACGAGCAGCCACTGCCGGGGCAGCAGTCCCTCAAGCGCCAGCTGGTAGAAGGCCGGGATCACCATGCGCTTGGCCAGATCACCGGTCGCGCCGAAGAGGACGAAGATCGTCGGCTCCAGATCGAGCCCTGATTTACCGTGGTGTGTCGCGGTCGCCATGTATCCAACCTACGTGACCACTCACGGCACCCCGCATCACGTCCCGCGAGTCGGGCGGGTAATAGGGTGGAAACAAAGACATGACCGAGGCGAATGAGGAGATGCGATGCCAACCCGCACCGCGCGCACTGGCTGGACCGGAACCCTGGAGAAGGGCGTGGGCCAGGTCGAGCTGACGAGTTCCAAGCTCGGCACCTACGAGGTGTCCTTCCCGCGGCGGGCCGCCGACAACGCCGACGGCTACACCAGCCCCGAGGAGCTCATCGCGGCCGCGCACTCGGCCTGCTACGCGATGGCCCTGTCCGGGGCGATCGCTCAGGCCGGCGGTACGCCGCAGGCGCTGGACGTCCAGGCCGACGTGTCCCTCGGGCCGGACCCGGCGGGCGGTTTCCACCTGACCGGCATCAAGCTCACCGTGCGCGGCGAGGTGGACGGCCTGTCCGCCGAGCAGTTCGCCGAGGTCGCCGCGGCGGCGAAGGCCGGCTGCCCGGTCAGCAAGGCGCTCACCGGCGTGGAGATCACCCTGGACGCCGCGCTCGAGGAATAGCGGACTTACAGCGCCAGCCCGCCGTCGACCGGGACGACGGCGCCAGTCATGGCGCTGGCGCCGTCCCCGGCCAGGAACGCCAGGACGGCGGCCACCTCGGCGGGGTCCAGCAGCCGCCCGAGCGGCTGCTGGGCGGCGAAGGCGCCGGCGCCCGGCAGAGCGTAGAGCCGGGCGCTCTCGTCCAGGATGGGCGTGGCCGTCGAACCGGGGCTGACCGCGTTCGCGGTGATACCGGTGCCGCCCAGCTCGGCGGCCAGGGCGCGGATGAAGCCGGCCACGCCCGCCTTGGCCGCGCAGTAGGCGGCCAGCATCGGCAGGCCGCGGGTGGCGGCGGCGGAGGCGACGGCCAGGAACCGGCCGCGGCGCGGCTCCGGGCGGCGCAGCAGGGCAGGGATGGTGACCCGGGCCAGGGCCAGCACGCCGCCGAGGTCGATGTCGAGCACGGCCTGCTCCTGGTCGGGCGGGACCTGCCAGGCAGGCACGCCGCCGGCGATGACGCCCGCCGCCGCGATCGCCGCGTCCAGCCCGCCCCAGCGGGCCTCGGCGAGCGTGATCGCGGCGGCCAGCGCGCCGGCGTCCCGGGTGTCGGCCTGCGCCGCCACTACGGCCGCGTCACCGCCCGCCGCGGCGCAGGCGCGGTCGACCACCCGGTCCAGTTCCTGCCGCGACCCGAGCGGATACGGCAGCGCCGGGTCATCGGCGCACCGGTCCACGGCCACGACGCGCCACCCGCCGGCGGCCAGGGCCAGCACGGTAGCCGCGCCGATGCCGCGGGCCGCGCCCGTGACGAGCGCGACCCGGTCCGGCCCAGGGCTCATGCCTACAGCTGTCCCTTGGCCGCGTCGCCGGCCGGCACCGCGTCCAGCACGATGACCTCGGGCCGCCCGGTGACCTTGCCCGCGAGCTTGGGGTTCAGCGCGGCCAGGGCCGCGCCCTTGCTGTGGGTGGCCAGCGCGTCGCGGCTGGCCCACTTCTCCACCATGATCAGCCGGTCGGGCGCCTGGTGCAGCGCGTAAAGCTCGCAGCCGTCCTCGGCGTGCACCTGCGGGATGGTCGCGGTGAAGGCCGCGACCACCTCGTCGTGGTACTCGGGCAGCGGCGTGATGGTGGCGACGACGACGACAGACACGGATGGCTCCTCAGTCGGTGAAGATCGCGCTCAGGGCGGGCGCGACGTCGGTGTAGGTGCGGAGGCGCCGCAGCCGGCCGTGGCCGAGGCGGGCGAGCTCACGGGCGAGGTCCGCATCCTGCTCGCCGGAGGTGTCGAGCAGGACATCGAGCCGGGCCAGCCGGGCGGCGAACGGCCGCGGGTC
>PMOU01000487.1:0-2232 GCA_003161205.1 Actinomycetota bacterium
GTCGCCGACGTGCAGCGGCAGCGCATCCTTCAGGGTCAGGCGCGCCATGGCGGCACCGCCGAGGAGCCGGACCCGGGCCAGTGTCCGGCCGGAGCCGATGTGCAGGGCCGTCTCGGCCGGCACGCGCGACTCGCCGGATGACGGCGACCCGGATGACGGCGACGCGGTTCCGAGTGACAGCCTGACGTCTATCACCTTGGTCAGGGTCCAGCGGCCCGCATCGACCAGGGCCATCCCCCGCGCCGGAACCTCCGCGGAGATGCCGCGGAGGTTAAGGGCCACTCGCGCGACACCGGTGACCGAGGCGGCGGGCTCGTTCAGCGACTCCAGGCCCCGTATCCGCGCGGCCCGCATCGACGGGGTGAGCAGGAGCTCCTGGCCGATCGCGACGGTCCCGGCCGGCAGCGTGCCGGTGACCACGGTCCCGCTGCCCCGGATGCTGAACGACCGGTCGACCCACAGCCGGACCGGGGCCGCGGCGTCGGGCACCGGCAGCGACGCCACCAGCCGTACCAGCGCCGCCCGCAGCTCGGGCAGTCCCTCGCCGGTCACCGCGCTGACGGCCACGGCTTCCACCTGGTCCAGGGAGGAACCGGCCAGGTGGTCAAGCGCCTGCCGCATCGCCGGACCCGGGTCGGCCAGGTCGGCCCGGGTGACCGCGAGCAGGCCATGGCGGATGCCGACCGCGTCGATGGCGGCCAGATGCTCAGCGGACTGGGGCATCCAGCCGCCGTCCGCCGCCACCACGACCAGCACCGCGGGTACCGGACCGACCCCGGCCAGCATGTTCGGCACGAACCGCTCGTGGCCGGGCACGTCG
This sequence comes from Actinomycetota bacterium, assembly GCA_003161205.1. The sequence goes on from PMOU01000487.1 coordinate 821, forward strand.
ACGAAGGCCAGGCGTTCGCCCCCGGGCAACGTCATCCAGGCGAATCCCAGGTCGATCGTCAGCCCCCGGCGTCTTTCTTCGGCCCACCGGTCGGGCTCCATCCCGGTCAGCGCCCGCACCAGCGCCGACTTGCCATGATCGACATGCCCCGCCGTCGCGATCACCTGCACGCGCGCACTCCGCGCCCATCATTGTGGACAGCTGCCCGTGTTATCGCACAGTAGGTGTCCACGATAATGAAGCTAGGGCAGTGATAGCCGCGACCAGGCGAGCGTCGTCGGCGGGGGAGACTGAGCGCAAGTCCAGGAGTAGCCGACCGCCCTCTAGGCGGCCGACCACGGCGGGGAAATCACCGCGGGATACCTGGGCGCCGCACCGCAGCGGGACCGCCAGCGACTCGGGCAGGCTGATCGCGGCGCTGGGCAGGAGCACGCCGGGGGCCCCGCCGCCGCCGACCGCGGCCTGGCACGGCACCACGCGAGCGTCCAGGCCGGTGTCGTGCAGCACGAGCACGGCCCGTTCGGCCCGGAGAAAGAGAGAAGCGGGGTCGGCGGCCAGCCCCTGGGCCACCGGCGGTACCGGTCCGGCCAGAGTGGCCTCGAGCGCGGCGAGAGTCAGCTTGTCCACCCGCAGCGCCCGGGCGAGGGGATGCCGGGTCAGGCGGCGGATCAGGTCGGCCCGGCCGAGCAGCAGCCCGGCCTGCGGGCCGCCGAGCAGCTTGTCCCCGCTCGCGGTGACCAAGTCCGCGCCGTCGCGCAGGGCGGTGGCGGCGCTCGGCTCGTCGGGCAGCCCGGGGTGCGGGGCGAGCAGCCCGGACCCGATGTCGAACACCACCGGAACGCCGTGGCTCTCCCCCAGCCCGGCCAGTTCGGGCATCGCCACGGCGGCGGTGAAACCCTCGATGCGGAAGTTGGACGGGTGCACCTTGAGGATGAACGCGGTCCGGGGTCCGATCGCGTCGGCGTAATCCGCAAAGGCCGTGCGGTTGGTCGTGCCCACCTCACGCAGCCTCGCGCCGGTGCTGGCCAGCAGGTCGGGCAGCCGGAAGCGGTCGCCGATCTCGATGAGCTCGCCCCGGCTGACCACGATCTCGTCGGCGGCGGAGCTGGCCAGCGCGGTCGCCGCGAGGACCAGGGCGGCAGCGTTGTTGTTGACCACGGCCACCGCCCCGGCGTCCGGCACGGCGCGGGCCAGCGCGTCGAGCGCGCCGGCGCCGCGGCGGGCCCGCACGCCGTTGGCCAGGTCGAACTCGACGTCGCAATTGCCCGCGGCCGCGGCGATCGCGTCCACGGCGGCCACCGACAGCGGCGCCCGGCCCAGGTTGGTGTGCACGAGCACGCCGGTCGCGTTGATCACCGGGGTCAGCGCCGCGGCGTAGGCGGGCAGCTCGGCGACCGCCGCGTCCGCGACCT
>PMOU01000487.1:2260-8929 GCA_003161205.1 Actinomycetota bacterium
CGCCTGGTATCCACGTCGCGAACGATACCCTCGCGCACGCGGAATACCGCGCCCTGCCCGGGGTAGTGGCTCGGGTAGTTAGGCACGCATAATCAAAAATCGTGACTCTTCCGGGATGTGATACGCATGGCTGGGATGCTGCAGATGCGGCGCAGTCGAGGGGCGTTCAGCGGGTTCCTGCTGATCCTGCTCGGACTGTGGGGCGCACTCATCCCCTTCGTCGGACCCTATTTTCATTACGCCTACTCACCCGACAAAGCCTGGACCTATAACACGGCCCGGCTATGGCTGGAGATCCTGCCCGGCGCGGCGGTCTTCCTCGGCGGTTTCCTGCTCATGATCGCCGCCCGCAGGCACACCGCGCTGTTCGGCGGGCTGCTGGCGGCGGCGGCCGGGGCCTGGTTCACGCTCGGCACCATCCTGAGCCCGCTGTGGAACAATCACGTCACCTTGGGCGGCTCGCCGGTCGCCGCCACCCAGTACACGCGGATCATGGAGCAGCTCGGCTTCTTCTCCGCCCTCGGCGTCGTCGTGGTGTTCATCGCGGCCACCGCCCTCGGCCGGATCCTGTCCGTGCCGGCCGGTATCAAGACCGTCGAGCCGGTCACCGAGACCGTCCCGGCGGACACCGTCGACACCGCGGACACCCGGGAGCTGCCCACCAGGACCCCCGCCGCGACGACCTTCACCCCCGCCGCCACGACCGAGGACACCCAGCAGACCATCGGGTAAGTCTGTCCCCGGCTTGATCCGCACCTGTGCCGCTATCATCGGCACGACACGATTCGTGCCAGCCGATGATGGCGGTGCCGGACGAAGGGACGTTCTCGGTGCGGGCAGAGCCAGCGGCGGCGGCTAAACCGACGGCAGCCACCGGGCCCCCACGGGACGGGTCCCGGTGGCTGCTGCCTGCCGGAGCCCTGCTGCTGGTCGTGGTACTGGGCGTCTACGTCGCGGACCTGGTCACGCACCTGTCGTACATGACGGCCATGCGCGACCTGGTGGTGTACCGGGACGGCGGGCTGATCGCCCGGCACATCGCCCCCGCCTACGACGGCCACCGGGCGTCCCCGCTGTACGACTGGACGGGACCCAACGGCGTCCAGTTCACCTATCCCCCGTTCGCCGCGGCGGTCTTCGCCGTCGCCTCCGTGCTGCCGTGGACGGTGCTGCGCTGGGCCATGACGCTGGCCAGCCTGGCCGCCCTGGGCCTGTCGGCCTGGCTGACGTTCGGCGCCCTGGGCTACCGCGACCGGCCGAAGGTCAGGCTCGGCGCGACCTTCGGCGTATCCGCGCTGGCACTGCTCACCGAGCCCGTGCAGCAGACGCTGAGCCTGGGCCAGGTCAACCTGCTGCTGATGCTGCTCGTCGTCGCCGATCTGCTGACGTCCGGGGGCCGGGCGGTCCCGGGCGCCAGGACGCGCTGGTGGCACGGCACCGGGATCGGGATCGCCGCCGGGATCAAGCTGACCCCGCTGATCTTCATCCCCTACCTACTGCTCGTCCGCAAGTTCCGCCAGGCCGCCACGGCCACGGCGACCTTCGCGGCGACGGTGGCCCTCGGCTACGCGATCTTGCCCCGGGACTCCGATGACTACTGGGCCGACCGGCTGTTCCTGAACGCGAACCGGATCGTGTTCCTCGGGACCCGGGGCAATCAGTCGCTGCGCGGCGTCATGACCAGGCTGGCTGGCAGCGTGACGTCCGGCACCGCGCCGTGGATCGCGGCGGCCGCCCTGGTCGTGATCGTCGGCCTGATCACCGCCGCCGTCCTGTACCGGGCCGGCCACCCGGTGCCCGCCATGGGCGCGTGCGCGCTGACCGGCCTGCTGGTCTCCCCGCTGACCTGGGATCACCACTGGGTCTGGGTGACGCTGGGAATCGCGCTGCTCGCTCATCTCGGGGCCCAGGCCCGGGGCCGGGTCCGGGCCGCGTGGTGGGTCGCCGCGGCCGCTCTGCTGGCGGTGTTCGGCGCGTGGCCGCAGTTCTGGGACGCCCGGGCCGGGCTGACCCCGGCGGGCCTGTTCTGGTACGGGCCGGCCACCTACTTCGCCACCGGCGACAAGCCCTGGTATCACGAATTCCACTGGCACGGACTGCAGGTGCTCGCCGGGAACATCTTCGTGCTGGCCGGCGTGGCGGCCCTCGCCGCCCTCGCCGTCAGCGCGCTGCGGCTGTGGCTCCGGGCCAGGAACACAGCAAACCCGGGTGAGCCGTGAGCGAGGAGAGCGCGAGCGCTGACAGCTCAGCTGACAGCTCACTGGCGCGGATACGGGAAGCTCTCGCCGCCCGGGTGGTGAGCGCCACCGGTATCAGCAGCGACCGCATCGCCGCGGCGCTGCGGGACGTGCCGCGGCACCTGTTCCTGCCCCAGCTGCCGCCGGAAGAGGCGTACCGCGATGACGCCATCGTGACCAAGCGCGATGCCGACGGACAGCCGATCAGCTCCTCGTCCCAGCCCGCCATCATGGCGATCATGCTGGGCCAGCTCGATCTGGCCCCCGGCCAGCGGGTCCTCGAGATCGGCGCGGGGACCGGCTACAACGCCGCGCTGATGAGACACATCGTGGGACCGGACGGCGCGGTGGTCAGCATCGACATCGACGCCGAGGTCGCCGGCCAGGCCCGCGACCACCTCGCCTGCGCCGGGTACCCCGACGTGACCGTGGTGGACGCGGACGGCGCCGAGGGCTATCTCCCGGCCGCGCCCTATGACCGCGTGATCGCCACCGTGGGCGTCGCCGACCTGGCGCCGTCGTGGCTGGACCAGCTGAGTCCCGGCGGCCGGATCGTGGTGCCGCTTGACGTGCGCGGGACCCAGCTCGCGGTGGCGTTCGAGCGCGCGGCCCCCGCGGGCCCGCAGGATCCGGCGGCCCCGCAGGATCCGGCGGCTCCCTGGCGCAGCGTGTCGCTCGCGCCCTGCGGGTTCATGCGGATGCGCGGCCCGAACGCCGGACCCGAACGTACCGTTTTCCTGCAGCCGGGCCTCTCGGTCATGCTTCCGGACGGGCTGAGGCTGGCGGACGGGAAACCGGTCGACGCCGAGGCGCTCGCCGGCTACCTGGCCGGACCGCCGGTGCAGCTCGCGACCGGTGTCAGAGCCGGGTCCACGATGGTCGTCTGGGGCCTGGGCCTGTGGCTGGCGGCCAGGGACCCCCGGTCGTGCGCGGTAACAGAGGAGCGACCCGCCCGCACCCGGGAAACCCGGGGTTCCCGGCCGGGTGCCCTGCGGCTCAGGCGGGCACCGTTCCGCCGCCGCGGGCTGCGGGTCACGGCCGGGATCGTGGATTCCGGCGGCATCGCGGTGCTCACCGGTACCGCCGTGTCGTCCCGCGGATCCGCGGCGGGAACCGCCCCGGGACTGCTCACACTGCAGGTAGCCGGGTTCGGCCCGCACGCCTCCGAACTGGCGGCCGGCCTCGCGGCGCATGTCCAGGCCTGGGATCGGGCGGGCCAGCCCGGGGAGGCCGGGTTGCACGTCGACGCCTACCCGCGCTCATCAGCGGCCGAGCCCGGCCCGGCTCGTGATGGACTGCTAATTGAGCGGACCAGCACGCGATTCGTCGTGTATGGGTCTTGACCCCCACTCCGTGCCCTGAAAAAGGCTGGAGTCTCCCGCCTGTCACGCCGCTTCCGGGCGTGGCTTCGGGTGGGTTCCTGCTTCGCCGCGCTGCGCCGGACCGCTGGGTCCTGGTCTTACCTGCGCTCCACAGGCTGGCACCGCCAGTCCGGCGGCCCTGGCGACGTTGACCGCCGCGTTGATGTCCCGGTCCAGCCACGCCCCGCACCGCTGGCACTGCCAAGCACGGACGTGCAACGGCTTGGGACCGTCCTTGACCCCGCACACCGAGCACACCTGGCTGGTGGGCTCGAACCGGCCGATCCGGTAGAACTCCCGGCCATACAGCCAGGCCTTGTACTCCAGCATGCGCACGAACGCCGACCAGCCCGCATCATGCACGGACTTGGCCAGCCGGGTGCGGGCGAGCCCGGCCACCGCCAGGTCCTCGACGGCGACCGCTTGGTGCTCGCGGATCAGCGCCGTGGACAGCTGATGGTGAAACTCGCGCCGCGCATCAGCCACCCGGGCATGCGCCCGGGCGAGCTTGACCCGGGCCTTGCCCCGGTTCTTGCTGCCTTTCTCCTTACGGGACAGCGACCGCTGCGCCCGCCTGAGCTTCTTCTCTGCCCGCCGCAGGAACCGGGGGGAGGTGATCTTGCGGCCGTCGGACAGCACCGCGAAATGGGTCAGGCCCAGGTCGATGCCTACGACGGGCTCCGCCGCGGGCAGGGCACTCGCCCGGGCCTGCACGACGAAGCTCGCGAAGTATCGGCCTGCGGAGTCCACGATCACGGTGACGCTGGACGGCGGCGACGGCAGCGGCCGGGACAACCGCATCGGCACATTCCCGATCTTGGGCAGGCGCAGTTTCGCGCCGGGCAGGATCTGGAAGTGGGCGTTGGAGGTGAACCGGATCGTCTGCCGGCGGTCCTTGCGGGTCTTGGCCCGGGGCGGCCCGATCTTGGGGCCTTTGCGCTTCCCGGTGAGCGAGGCGAAGAAGTTCCGATAGGCGGCGTTCAGGTCCGCTAGGGACTGCTGGAGCACCACCGATGAAACCCCGGCAAGCCAGGCCCGTTCCGGGGTGGCCTTGGCGGCGGTCAGCCGGGCCGACACCTCAGCGTCGGTGACGTATGGCAGCCCGGCCCGGTGTGCCTGCTCGCGCAGGCACAGCGCGTCGTTGAACACGACCCGCGCGCACCCGAACGCCCGGGCCAGCGCGGAACGCTGCCCTGCGGTGGGGTAGAGGCGGTAGTTGTACCGGAGCTTCATACCGCTATTATATTCGTTTTAATGGGATAAAATGTGGATATCCGTACTAGCGGGCACGGCGTGTCGTGTCGCCAGCTCGCCTGGTTTTCCTCACCAGGTACCGGCAGTGCTTAACAGTTCCCAGTACCTGGCACGCCTCGAAGAGATCATCCGGACATCTTCGCGGACGTCGAGACTGGTGTGGCCGAGTTCGACGGCCAGTCAACCACGTCAAGCTGCAGGTGAACCTCCCGCCGGAACGGGCTCAGCCAGGGTCCATCCGTCTCCACCGTCGGCCTAAAGGCGGCATGCTAGCGGACATTTCGGTAATCTTAGATTCGTGACGAACAGCAACGGCGATCACCTGGAGACCGAGCAGAAGTACGACGCGGATGACGGCTTTGCCCTGCCCGATTTCACCGGGCCCGATTTCGCTGACGTGACCGGCCGGAACGGCCGGCGCCCGGAGCCGAAACGCTACTACCTGAGTGCCACCTACTTCGACACCGAGGACCTGGACCTGCACCGCAACCGGGTCACGCTGCGGCGTCGCGTCGGCGGCACCGACGAGGGGTGGCATCTGAAGCTGCCGGTACGCAAAGACACCCGGCAAGAACTGCACGCGCCGCTGGACGAGGGTGGCACCGGGTCCATCCCGGCCCGGCTGGCCGCCCAGGTCGAGGACATCACCAAAGCCCAGCGCCTGCGCCCCATCGCCATTCTCGATACCGAACGGACGGTGGTGACACTGCCCGGGCCCAAGGGCAAGCCGGCGGTGGAGATCGCCGATGACCGGGTGACGGCCACCCGGTTCGGCGAAGGCGAAGAACAGCCGGTGAGCTGGCGTGAGATCGAAGTCGAGATTGTCTCCGCGGGACCGGAGGCGTCCGGCCTGCTGGAGACGGTCGGCCAGGAACTGCGCAAGGCGGGCGCGACACCGTCGGCTTCGGAGTCCAAGCTGGAACGCTTGCTTCAGAGCTAATTCATAGCCAATTCTGACCGGCCGGACACCTTGATATCGTGAACTGAGAAGGTGGGCTCGGCACAGATTCGATCATGAGGTTCGCATGGCTTCCCGCCAGGAGGGCAGACTGCCTGCGATGAGCGGGGTGACGGGACTGGATTTTGAGGGTTCCTGCCGCCCTCCAGACGTGCGGCCCTGAGTGAGAACGAGCGAGCCTGAGGACTATGAACAACAACAGCCCGGCGGTGGCACCGGCCAACGCTCGTAACGCCGGCATCCAGCGGGCTGACGGCACGCCGGTCCGCGTACTCGTCGTCGATGACGAGCCCAGCCTGGCCGAACTGCTGTCGAGCGTGCTCCGGTACGAAGGCTGGAACGTCCGCACCGCGGGCGACGGCGCCGATGCCGTCCGGACCGCCCGCGAGTTCCGGCCCGACGCCGTGGTGCTGGACATCATGCTCCCCGATGTCAACGGCATCGAGGTCATGCGACGGCTTCGGGCCGAGATACCGCAGGTCTGCGTCCTCTTCCTGACCGCCAGGGACGCGGTGGAGGACCGGGTGGCGGGCATCACCGCTGGCGGCGATGACTACGTGACCAAGCCGTTCAGCCTGGAAGAGGTCCTGGCCAGGCTCCGCGGGCTGCTGCGGCGAGCCAACCTGACCCGCGCCCACGCCGAGGGCGCGCTGGCCGTCGGTGACCTGACCATGGACGAGGACGCACGCGAGGTCCGCCGGGACGGTGAGCTGATCGACCTGACCGCGACCGAGTTCGAGCTGCTCAGGTTCCTCATGCGCAATCCCAGGCGGGTGCTGTCCAAGGCGCAGATCCTGGACCGCGTGTGGAACTACGACTTCGGCGGCCAGGCGCACGTGGTCGAGCTGTACATCAGCTA
>PMOU01000166.1 GCA_003161205.1 Actinomycetota bacterium
GTACTACCGCTTATTTATTCGATCAAATTGGCATACTAGCCACTCTTTTGTTTATTATGCCGCATTCATCTACTGGCCAGCTGTTACCGGAACGCGCGCCGCCTGGCGTTCAGGCCTTGACCAGGCCAGCAAGCTGCTGGGCGTTGACGTGGGCGTCGTCGCTGTAGCAGTTGTTGAACACGACGTCGGTCACATCGGCGTCGGCCGCCAGGCGTTCGACCCGCTGCGACCAGTCCCTCAGCTCGCCGGGGCCGTAACGGTAGCGGAACCGCTCGTGGATGTCCTTGCTGTCCCACTTATCGGAGTGGCCGTGCAGGCGGATCACGGCCAGGTCGCTGGTGGCCGCCAGCACCGGCGGGATCGAGCTGGGATAGCCCTGCGGCATGTCCACGCACACGTACGGCAGCTGATGGCTGGCCAGGAAGCGCAGCGTCTCCTCCTGGTTATCCTGCGTCATCCAGGTGTGGTTGCGGAACTCCACGCACACCCGTCTGGGCGCGGCCCGCTGCGCGCACGCCAGGATGTAGTCCTTGTTGGCACGGGAGATCGGGAACCAGGGCGGGAACTGCAGCAAGATCGCGCCGAGCTTCCCCGCGGTGCGCAGCGGCTCCAGGGCGGCCAGGAACCGGTCCCAGGCCTGATCGGCGACCGGCGGGTCGACGTCTTTGAGGTACACCCGGTCTTTGCCGGCCTTGCCTGCCGCCTCGCGCAGGTCGACGGGCAGCGCCTTGACCGGGGTCGGGTGCTGGGTGAACAGGCTGAACGCCTTGATGTTGAACGTGAACCCGTCCGGCGTCCGTTCGGCCCACGCCCTGGCGGTCTGCTCGGCGGGCAGCGCGTAGTAGGTGGCGTCGACCTCTACCAGCGGGAACTGGCGGGCGTAGAACCGCAGCCGTTGCTCGGGCGTGCGGGCCTCGGGCGGGTACCAGCCGGAGGCGATCAGCGTCGGGTCAGTCCAGCCCGCCGTGCCTACCTTGATCTCTCCCATCGCAACAGCCTAAGAGAGGGCATCCCGCGGCCCGGCCCCGCCGACCTAGCATGCCGTCCGCACCGCTTCCACCGAGTCGAGGTGAGACATATATTGAGTGTGTATCACCACCTTGCCCAGGCCGCAGGGACGAAGCAAGCCAAGCGAGCGGACAGGACAGCGATGTACCTCATCCGGGAAGCGACCACCGACGCCGGGGATGCTGCCGGGCCGGGGCCGACCGCGGGACCAGCCGCCACCTTGCTGCTCACCGAACCTCTTCGCGGGCTGGCTGACCTGGCCGCGCTCCCTTTGGCCGCCCCCTGGCTGGCGGCGGCTCCGCGCGGTGACGGTCACGGGGTGCTGGTGTGGCCCGGGCTGCTGGCCTCTGACACCAGTACGGCCGTGCTGCGGCAGTTCCTGCGCTGGCTGGGCCATGACGTGCGGGGCTGGGATCTCGGGCGTAATCGCGGGCCGACCGCGGCGGTGCTGGCCGGGCTGCCGGAAACCATCACGGCTCACGCCGAGCGGACCGGGGGACCGGTGTCGCTCGTGGGCTGGAGCCTGGGTGGCATCTTCGCCAGGGAGATGGCACGAAATCATCGCGACCTGGTCCGGCAGGTCATCACCCTCGGCAGCCCCTTCGCTCAGACCGACCCGCGGCAAAGCCATGCCGAGACTCCCTACCAGCGCTTCAGGCACCTGCACGCGCCCAGCGCCCGGCTGGCCCGCCAGCAGATCGCCCAGCCCATCGACGTGCCGTCGACCTCGGTGTACTCCCGCTGGGACGGCATCGTCTCGTGGCGGACCTGCATCGAGCCCGAGACGGCGCTGCACCAGAACGTCGAGGTGCGCTGCAGCCACCTCGGCTTCGGCGTCGACCCGGCCACCTTGTGGCTGATCGCCGACCGGCTGGCCCGTCCCACCGTCCCGGACGGGCCGCGCCTGCCGTTCCGCCCGCCGCCGCTGCTGCGCCCGCTCTACCCCGGCCGCCGATGACCGGCTCAGGCCCGGGCGGCACCACGGACGCGCCCTGGGGGTTCGCGGCGCCCTGGGGGGCCCGGGGTTACGTCACCGAGCTGGACGGCCCCGTGCACTGGATCGAGTTCGGCGCCAGCCCGCACGACACCGCACCAGCACCGGCCGCCCCAGCACCGGCCGCGGCGCCGACCCCGCCGATCGTCTTCGTGCACGGCCTGGGCGGCTCGCATCTGAACTGGTGCCTGATCGGGCCGCAGCTGGCGGCCGGCCGTCGCGTCGTCGCGCTGGACCTGCACGGCTTCGGCCTGACCCCGGGCACCCGGAGTACTGCCACCGTGCAGCACAACACCCGCCTGCTCGACCGGTTCGTCCGGGAGGTCACCGGGACGCCGGTCATTCTGGTCGGGAACTCCATGGGCGGGCTGATTTCACTGCTGCAGACCGCCGCCGCCCCGGACACCGTGGCCGGGCTGGTCCTGCTCGACCCCGCGCTCCCGCTGCCCCGCCAGGCGCCCGACTGGCAGGTAGCCAGCCAGTTCCTGCTGTACGCCCTGCCCGGCCTCGGTGAGCTTTACCTCAGGATCGCGCAGTCGCGCCAGACGCCGCAGCTGGCCGTCCAGCGCGTCATCGAGCTGTGCTTCGCCGACCCGGCCCGGGCCGATCCCACGATGGTCACGGCGGCTATCGCGCTGGCCGTTGAGCGTCAGGCCGATCCGGGCCGCGACGAGTCACTGCTCGCGGCGGCCCGGTCCCTGCTGCGGGTGGTCGGAAGGTCACGGCGCTACTGGGAGAAGATGGCCGCGGTGCGGGTGCCGGTGCTGCTCATCGGCGGCGACGCCGACCGACTGGTCCCGGTGGCGGCCGTCCGACAGGCCGGTGCCCGCAATCCCGGGTGGGAGAGCGTGGTCCTGGCCGGGGTCGGGCACACGCCGCAGCTCGAGGTCCCCGGCGAGGTCATCGGCACGCTGCACGACTGGCTGGACCGGCATTTCGCCCTGACCGCACGCTGAATGGCTGACTGCACGGACGGGAGCCACGAGATGCAGCAACTCACCGGACTGGATGCCTCCTTCCTCGCCCTTGAGACACCCAGCACCACCGGCCACGTCGGGGGGTTGTGCGTGCTGGATCCCGGCGGCGCGCCGAAGCGGCTGACCCTGGCCCGGCTCACCGAGGTCCTGGCCGAACGGCTCCCGCTCGTGCCCGTCCTGCGACGCAAGCTGCTGACGGTACCGCTGGGCCTGGACCAGCCCTACTGGGTCGACGATCCGGACTTCGACATCGAGTACCACGTCCGGGAAGTCGCGCTGCCGCGTCCCGGCTCGGACGCTCAGCTGGCCGGCCAAGTCAGCCGGCTGCACGCCAGGCCGCTGGACCGCAGCCGCCCGCTGTGGGAGATCTACCTGATCACCGGGCTGGTCGGCCGGCGCGCCGCGGTCTACTCCAAGATCCACCACGCCGCGATCGACGGGGCGTCGGGCGCTGAGCTCCTGACCGTTCTGCTCGACCTGGCTCCGGCCGGCCGTGACCTGCCCGCCGCCGAGCCGTTCGCGGCCGCCAAGCCGCCGGGCCTGACGGCGCTGGCGGCGCTGGCGGCGCTGGCGGCGGCGAAGCTGGCCTGGCGCCCGGTCCAGACGGTGCGCCTCACCAACGAGCTGGTCCGGGTCCTGCCGACCCTGGCTCCGGCCGTGAACACGCTGGTCGGCAGCATGCTCGGGCTGAACCGCGGCGACGGCGCGATCATCCCCACCCGGCCGGGACGCGCCCCGGCGACGCCGTTCAACAAGCCGATCACGCCGCATCGCCGGGTCGCGTTCCGCAGTGTGGACCTGGACACCGTCAAGGTGGTGAAGAGCGCCTTCGGCGTCTCGGTCAACGACGTGGTGATGGCGATGTGCGCAGGCGCCCTGCGCCGATGGCTCATCGATCATGACGCGCTGCCGCCCCAGCCGCTGGTCGCGATGATCCCGGTGTCGGTGCGCGACCCGGCCGCGCGGGGGGCGCTGGGCAACAAGGTGTCGGCGATGCTGGCCACCCTGCCCACGACCATCACCGATCCCGGCCTCCGGCTGGAGATCGTGCACGCCGCCACGAAGGCCGCGAAGGCCCAGCACGCGGCGATCCCGCAGGGCCTGGTGGATCAGATCAGCGACTTCGCCCCGCCGGCCCTGACCGCCCGGGCGGCGCGCGTCGTGTTCGCCACCGGCGTCCTGCACCGGCTGCCGCCGTTCAACATCACGATCTCCAACGTGCCGGGGCCGAACGTGCCGGTGTACCTCGCCGGAGCCAAGCTCATCGCCCACTACCCGGTGTCGGTGGTCACCGACGGCCAGGGCCTGAACATCACCCTGGTCGGATACCTCGGCCAGCTGCACTTCGGGCTGGTCAGCTGCCGCGAGCTGGTGCCCGACATCGATGTGCTGGCCGGCTACCTCGTCGAGGAGCTCGGGTTCCTGGTCAGGGCCGCCGGCGAGCGCGACGCCAGCCGATGAGACCAGCACCCGCAGGCCAGGCCTGCGCCGCCAGTGACGCCGACGCCCGCGCGGTCCTGCCCGAGGGAACGGCGGTGCCGGACGGGGTTCCGCCGGGGATCTTCGCGGCCGCGGTGGATGCCTTCGTCTCGGCGCAGCGGCTGGACATGCGCTCACTGGCCAGCCGCCTCGGGGTGGCCCGTGCGACGCTGTACCGGCGGGCCGGCAACCGGGAACGGCTGCTGGATGAGGTGCTCTGGTGGCGCGCCCGCCGGCTGCTCGATGATCACGTGCGGTCCACCACGGGACTAGCCGGGACGGCCCGCCTCGTCGCGGTGATCGGGGGAGTGCTGCACGGCATCGGCACCGACCGTCCGCTGCGGGCGTTCCTGGAATCCGATCCGGAGACCGCCCTGCGCATCCTGACCGGAACCGGCAGCACCGTGCACGCGGGCACGGCTGGCGCGCTGGAGAACCTCATTGACCTCGAACGCGGCCGCGGCTCCTTCGACGCCAGCCTGGACACCCCGACGCTGGCCTACGCGATCGTCCGCATCAGCGAGGGATTCCTCTACGCGGACGTGATCGCCGACCGCGCTCCGGACATCGACCGTGCGGTCACGCTGATCGAGGCTCTGCTGCTCGGCTTGGACCTCAGCTCTTTTCCAGGGCGAGGACCAGCTTCCCGGTGTTCGCCCCGTCAAAGAGCATGAGCAGCACGTCGTGGAAGTCGCCGACGCTGCCGTGGACCACGTGCTCGCGCGTGACGAGCTGACCCGCCTGGAGCCAGCCGGCCAGCTCGGCCATCGCGCCGGGGTAGGAGTCCTCGTAGTCGAATACCACCATGCCGGCCATGGTGGCCCGCGCCACCAGCAGCATCAGGTAGTTCGCCGGGCCCTGCACCCGGGATTCGTTGTACTGCGAGACCGCGCCGCAGATGACGACCCGGGCGCCCCGCGCCAGCCGGGTCAGCACGGCGTCCAGGATCTCGCCGCCCACGTTGTCGAAGTAGACGTTGACGCCGCCCGGCGCGTGCTCGCGCAGCGCCTTGCGGACGTCCTCGGTCCGGTAGTCGATCGCGGCGTCGAAGCCGAACTCCTGCGTCACCGTGGCGCATTTCTCCGCCCCGCCCGCGATGCCGATAACCCGGCAGCCCTTGATCTTGGCGATCTGGCCGGCCACGCTGCCCACCGCGCCGCCGGCGCCGGAGACGACCACCGTGTCACCCGGGGCGATCCGGCCGACGTCCAGCAGGCCGAAGTAGGCGGTCAGGCCGGACATCCCCAGCGTCCCCAGGTACGTGGCCGGCTCCGCCAGCGACGTGTCGATCTTGATGACGCCCCGGCCGTCCGACCGGGCGTATTCCTGCACCCCGAAGCCGCCGTAGACGTAGTCGCCCACGGCGAAGCCGGGATGCTCAGACGCCGTGACGAGGCCGACCGCCCCGGCCCGCATCACCGCACCGATCTCGACGGGCGGGATGTAGGACGCGCCGGCGTTCATCCATCCGCGCATCGCCGGGTCGATGGACAGGTGCGAGATCTCGACCACGAACTGCCCGGGTCCCGGCTCCGGCACGGCCTCGCTGGTGAAATCCCAGTCGGCAGGCTGGGGCCGCCCCGCTGGGCGGGCAGCCAGTCGCACCTGGCGGTTGATCGGTGACACGCGGCAGCTCCTAGGCCGGACCTACATGTACAGGCCGCCGTTGACCGGGTAGACCTGACCGGTAATGTACGCCGACTCGGGGTCGGCGAGGAACTCCACCACCCGGGCGACCTCGCCGGGTTCACCGAGGCGTCCGACCGGAATGCGGGTCACGAGCTTCTCCATGACCGAGTCGGGCACGGCCGCGGTCATGTCGGTGGTGATGTACCCCGGCGTCACGGTGTTGACGGTGATGCCCTTGTCCGCGGTCTCCAGGGCCAGGCTCATGGTCAGCCCGAACAGGCCGGATTTTGCCGCCGAGTAGTTGGCCTGGCCGAATCCGCCGGCTGAGCCGATGACCGAGGAGATGTTGATGATCCGGCCGTAACCGCGGTCGAGCATGTGCTGCAAGATGGCCCGGGACAGGTAGAACGCCCCGGAGAGGTTGACGTGGATGACGCGGTCCCACTCGGCCGGGGTCATCTTCCTGACCGTCTTGTCCACGGTGATGCCGGCGTTATTGACCAGGATGTCCAGTTGCCCGTGCTGGTCGAGGACTTCGCCGATGACGCGCTCGCAGTCCTCGTCGGAGCCGATGTTGCCCTGATGGATGCTCACGCCGTGATCGGCGTACTTGTCGCTGAACTGCCGGGCGGCTTCGCTGTTGCTTGAGTAACCGGCCGCGACCTTGATGCCGCGGTTCATCAGCCGTTCGCAGATAGCCAGCCCGATGCCGCGGATCCCTCCGGTCACCAGTGCGACCTGTCCGTTCATTTGCGCCATGGGTTTACCTCGTTGTCGTTAGCGGGGAAATCAGCCGTGCACGTACTCGCCGGGGGCGTCGGCCATGGCCGGGTACCGCTTGCTGCCGAGGGCAGGCGGCTTGATGCGGTCACCGGCTCGCGCGGTCGACCATTCGGTCCAGTCTTCCCACCAGGAGCCCGTGTGCTTGGTGGCCGCGCGGCGCCAGTCGTCGGGGCCGGCTCCGGTGTAGTCGCTGGCNNTGGTCGTTGATCGCGCCGACCACGTACGTGTCGTTGCCCACCGAAGCCAGCGACAGCCGCTGCCCGGCTAGTTCCATCTCCCCGGTGGCCAGTTCGTTGCGCATGTACAGGGAGCGCAGGTAGAACGAGTGCATCGCGGCGGGCATCCGGGTGCTGTCCCCGTTCCAGGCCAGGATGTCGAAGGCCGGCGGGTCCTGGCCCATCAGCCAGCTGGAAACCACGTAACTGAAGATGAGGTCATTGGCGCGCAGCATGTCGAAGGTGCCCGCCATCTGGCTGCCCTCCAGGACACCGCTGGCGGCCATCTTCCGTTCCAGCCGGGCCACCGTCTTCTCGTCCGTGAAGGTGCCGAGTATCCCCGGTTCGCTGTAGTCGAGCAGGGTGTTCAGCAGGGTGATCGAGCCGATCCGGTCGTCGCCCTTCTCGGCGAGGTAGGCGGCGAGCATGGCGGTCAGCGCCCCGCCCAGGCACAGCCCGATGATGTCGATCGTGGGCGAGCCGGTGATCTCGGCGATGACGTCGAGCGCTTCCCGGGGGCCGTGGATGAGGTAGTCATCCAGGGTGACGCCGCGCATGGACGCGCCGGGGTTGCGGTAGGAGATGGCGAAGACGGTCCGCTCGTGCTGGACGGCCCATTCCAGGAAGCTGCGGCCGGGGGCCAGGTCCATCACGTAGTACTTGTTGATCCACGGCGGGCTGGCCAGCACCGGGACCGCGCGGACCGACGGGGTCTGCGGGGCGTACTGGATGAGCTCCATCAGCTCGTTGCGGAACACGACCTTGCCGGGGGTGGCGGCGAGGTTCTCCCCGACGGTGAACGGCCGGGTGTCGACCTGCCGGGGTCGCCCGCCGTTGTTGAGCAGGTCGTCGACCGCGTGGGCGGCCCCGGCGGCCAGGCTGGCGCCGCCGGTCTCCAGCGCTCGCCTGATCGCGGCCGGGATGGTGGCCAGGAAGTTGGTCGGCGCGGTCGCGTCGAGCATGAACCCGGTCGCGAGCGCGGCCTTGGCGTCATCGCCGCTTTCCCCGGCACCGGCC
>PMOU01000513.1 GCA_003161205.1 Actinomycetota bacterium
GTTTGGCAACCGTTTGGCAACCGAAATCGTACCCGTCTTGCTACCGAGTCGGCGAAATATCGCCTTGGGGGGGAAACCTCGCTTTGGTCATAACCGCCTACTCGAAAGGACCGGTTTATGACGCGCGCACGCCCACGGGGACGCTGGATTTTCGCGGTGATGATGGTGGTGCTGCTGGGGGCAGTACCGACGACATTCCTGGCCGGGTCAGCTCAGGCCCTTCCGGCGCGATCGCAGCCGATCAGCGCTCCGTTCTCCTGGCAAGGCGTGAAATGGTGCCCGAGCTACGGCGGCTGGGATGGATGCGACACGACACAAAGGCCGAGTCAATACACGGTCTCGTTCGCGCCGTCCCAGGTGTCGGAAAGCGGCTCTTCCGTTCTGCTGACCATGAACCGTGCCGCGACCTCCTCTGGCGCCATCACGACCTATGGCGAGAAGACGTGGACCCCTTCGGCGACGTTCACCGCGACGATCACGCTCGCGTGTAACGCGGCCGGGAAGATCGAGAACTGGCCTGCGTTCTGGGCGCTCGGGACCACCGGTACGTGGCCCGCCCAGGGAGAAATCGACATCCTTGAGGGTCTGGGCGGACAAGCTACCTGGACCTACCACTACCTCAACGCTTCGGGCCAGGACGCTTCCGTGGGCGGCGCTCCGGCGGGAAACTGGTGCGGCACGCATACGTATGCGGCCACCTGGCAGACCTCGTCGATCACGTTCACCTGGGATGGCAAGACAGTCGGCCAGGTCACGAGCGCTCAGATCGGCGTTCCGATCGCTTCGGACCCGATGGCGGCCCTTTTCGACTACGGCGCCAGCCCCGCCTACGGCGGTCCGACGACCGGAAGCGTGGCGATGAGCATCTCCAGCTTCTCTGGTTGATAGTTCAGCGCCTATTAGTTCAGCGGGCCCGGGCGTAGCGGGTGAGGACGGCGGCGCCGGACTGCTCGGCGGACAGGCACTCCAGGTAGGCGGGCGGCCCGCCGGGGGGAAACAGCGGGTCGCCGGTGCCGAGGATGGTGGGGAAGGTCAGCAGGCGGTACTCGTCGACCAGGTCCGCGGCCATCAGCGCGTGCACGACGGTCAGGCTGCCGATGACGATCACGTCGCGCGGCTCGTTCTTGACGGCCGTCAGGAGATCGCCGTCGACGACGCGGGAGTTCGCCCAGGCCGACGTGTCGGTCAGGGTGCGGGAGGCGACCAGCTTCGGCGCGGCGTTCATCCGGGCGGAGAACGGGTCGTCGCGGCCCGGCCACAGCCGCGAGAACAACTGCCAGGTGCCGCGGCCCAGCAGCAGGACGCCCTCGTCCAGCGTGCGGCCGAGCTGGAATTTGTCACCGGCGACCGTCCCGGGTCCGTGGCGGAAGGCCCAGCCGCCGGACGGGGTGCCGCCGGAGCCGTCCGGGTCGGACACGATTCCGTCCAGGGTGATGAACTGGATGACGATGACGCTCACGATGGATTCTCCGTTCGGTGGATGCTCACCGGTACATACCGGCGGCACCGGCCCGACTCATCGCGCCGGGAGTAAATCGGCCAGGGAAATCTGGCCGGGCAGGCCGAACGCCTGGAAGACGCGCGGGTCGGCGAACACGACGTTGCGGGCGACACGGGCGCCATCGGGGCCGGGTTCGGGGCCGCGTTCGGGGCCGGCTTCGGGGCCGGTGGTGACCGTGATGACCTGGAGGGAGTGCAGACGGTGGCCGCCGGCGGGCTCGGGTGCGTACGCGGCCAGTGCGGGCTGCCCGCTCGCGGTGAGGGGCCGCATGATCCAGCCCGGCCCGCGCATGTCGAACACGCGGCGGATGAACAGGCCGTAGTCGCGGCTCCCCCGGTACCACAGCGGCACCGGCGGCATCTCCAGGACCGCATCCGCAGTGAGCAGCTGGACCAGGGCGGGCACGTCGGCCGCATCGAAGGCCCGCACGTACCGGCCGATCACCGCCCGGACCGCCGGATCGTCCGGCTCGGTGATCTCGCCGGTGTCCCCCGCCTCGGCCAGGGTCGCGCGGGCGCGCTGCAGGGCGCTGTTCACGGCCGCGACGGTGATCCCGAGCTGGCCCGCGACCTCGGCGGCACTGAACTGGAGGACCTCGCGGAGCACGAGCACGGCCCGCTGCCGCGGCGGCAGGAACTGCATCGCCGCCACCAGCGCGAGCCGCATATCCGCCCGCACCCCGATGTCGTACCGGGCGTCGGGGAACGGCTCGAGCCAGGGGATGTCGAAGGCCGGGGTCAGCGGCGCGCCGGGATCGGTGTTCGGGGCGCCCAGCCCGGACGGGAGCGGCCGGCGGGCCCGGCCCGCCAGCGCGGAGAGGCAGACGTTGGTGGCGATCCGGTAGAGCCAGGTCCGTTCGGAAGCGCGGGCGCGGTCGTACCGGTCGCGGGCCTTCCACGCCCGCAGCATCGTCTCCTGGACCAGGTCCTCGGCCTCGTGAAACGAGCCCAGCATCCGGTAGCAGTACGCCACCAGCTCACCCCGGTACGGCTCGAGCTCCACGACCCCATCATGGCGTACCCGGCGTTACCCGGCGGCGGCATGGGGTGGAAACGCCGAGTTTGCGTCAGCGGTCGGTGCTGGTGCCCGATGACGTGCAGACCACCGAGGTGAGGGTGACGCCCAGCCCGGCGCCGAACAAGACATCGCGATCTGGCACTGGTGATCTTTCTCTTCCTCAGCCGAGCTTGAGCGGCACNNGGGTCGAGCGCGTAGGCGAGGGACACACGGTGGTAGCCATCCGCGATATCCCCATCCGCTATGAGAACCGGGGACAGCTTCTCCCCGGCTAGCACCTTCTGCAGGTCTCGCAGCACGCCCGGGTCCGACAGCGGCAGCGGGTCGCGCTGGGTCGCCCGCAAGATATCGTTGGCGCGGCGCTGGATCACCGGGAGCTTTCGCAGCTTCTTCGACACCTCCTCGGCCCGGCTCTCCCCGAAGCGGATGCTGAGGTAGCTGGAGGCAGCGTCATAGTCGTGGTCGGCCACGTCCTTCCGCCAGCGCAAGTACTGGACGGCTTCTCCGGCAGTGGTCATTTTGCCCTCCTGAAGGTTCAGGATCTCCCCTGTTGTCGTCACGCTATCCTGACGCGCCACGTGGCACTGGGCTGGCGGCACGACTCGTTCGGCATCCGATTGCATAGTGGCGGGGAGGGACAGTGGCGGTACGGCCTGAAGCGGCTACGGTCAGGCGGTCCGCGGCAGGACGGAATCGGAGTCGCTGCGGCAGAGCCCGGCGAGCACGGACGGACAGCCCGGGGTACATCGACAACGCAATACGAATGCATTACAATGACTGTGTGTTAAAGACGGTCCGGGAAAGCAACTGGTCCGCCGACCACGTAGCGGCCCATGACGTCACCTTGGACGAGGTGCGTGAGGCGATCCTGGAACATCCATACTGGTCCGTCCCCGGACGCCAGGGCACAACGTTGATTTATGGTCGCAGCTACGCAGGCCGCTACTTGTTCGTGGTTGCCATCGCGGAAGGCGAGGAGGCTTTCACGTCACCGCTCGCGACATGACCGACGCCGAGAAAAGGACCTTCCGCAGGAAGGCACAATAACCATGACGAAGCATCCCGAACAGCTCCCCCGGCCAGCGGCGGAGCTCGAGCGGCTGGCCGGGTACTACGGCACCCATGACACCAGCACGGAAATGGACGACGGCGATTGGGTCGAGCCGCAGCCGATGGCCACGACCTCCCTACGCCTGCCTGCCGACGTGATCAACCAGCTCAAGCAGCAGGCGCGAACCCGACATGAGCGGTACACCACGTACGTGCGTTCGATCCTTGAGCACGCCGCCAGCGGCGGCTCGTCGCCGGAACTGGCGGAGATAACCGAGCGGCTGGATCGGATCGAACGTGCCCTGAGCGCAGGGCATCCCCACGACAGTCAAAAGACTGCCTGATCACTTGAGCGGGGCGTCGCCGAAGCCGATCTCGGTGCCGTCCGGGGTCGCGGTGTATCACCATCGGTCGGGGTTTGACGGCGATCGGAGTTGCGCCAGCCGGTCCGCGTCGCCCTGGATGCTGACCCCTCGAGCGGAGGCCGACGTCTCGTCGAGCACTCCGGTCAGGACGCCGACGATGCTTCGCGCGATGCTGATCTCGCCAGGAGTCTGTGGGCGACCTCCGCGCGGCTCACGGACACCGATTTCCCGGAGCCAGCAGCCGTCTAGTTCCCTGGCTGCCGTCTAGTTCCCTGGCGGCCTATGGCACGTGCCGCGCGGTCGGGCTAGATCGCGTACTCGGTGGGGGTGGTGGCGTAGGTGCGGCCGACCGGGGTGCGCCAGATCAGGAGGCCTGGTTCCGGCTGCGCTAGTGACCATCCGTTAGACTGCTTGCACCTATGGTGATGCCGGCATAGCGGAGAGAGCCCGCATTCGCAGGTCAGGCCGCCCTTGTCCCAGGCGAGCGTGTGGTCCAGGTCACAGCGGGCCGCGGGCCGGCCGCAGCCCGGCGCGCTGCACGTCGCACTGCGCGTCCGCACCAGATGCCGGAGCTTACGGCTGGGCCGGTAGCCCGTCTCCGCGTGCCGGTGATCGCAGCTCTCCCGGGCGATCAGGGCCAGCCGGACCCGCAGGGACCGCAGGTACTCCCGCGCCCGGATCTCCGGCGGCGGCCGCTGGTCCGGACCGCCGCTGCCGTCGTAGCTAGTCCCGCGCCCGGGTGATGCGGTCCCGGGTGATGCAGGTACTGGTGGCTCAGGGCCGGTTGGCTCGGGGCCTGGTGGTTCGGGGCCGGGTGGGGCGGGGTGGCGGCCGGGTGCGCAGCCGTGGGCCGCGGCGGTCCCGTCCGGGTGCAGCACGGTCACGCACCACCGCGTCCGCGGGCT
>PMOU01000264.1:0-9635 GCA_003161205.1 Actinomycetota bacterium
CGGAAGGAGTCCTCCACGACCTCCTTGCCGTACTCCGACGCGAGGTACTTGGCCATCCCGGCCTCCAGGTCGTTGCGCTGCCCGGAGTCCTTGCGGCGGGCGGCCAGCACCATCATCTGGTGCGCCGCCTCGACCTTGGTCGCCATCTCGGCCAGCTTGAAGGCGATGGCCTGGTGCTGCGCGATCGGCTGGCCGAACGTGTGCCGCCGCTGCGCGTAGTCGATCGCCAGCTCGAACGCGCGCAGCGCGATGCCGCAGCCGCGGGCCGCGACGTTGACCCGGCCGACCTCGACGCCGTCCATCATCTGGTAAAAACCCCGGCCCGTGCCGCCGCCGAGCACCCGGCTCGCCGGGACACGCACATCTTCGAGGATCAGCTCGGTGGTGTCGACGCCCTTGTAGCCCATCTTGTCGATCTTGCCCGGCACGGTCAGGCCCGGCACCGCCGGATTGGGACCGAAGCCCGGCTCCTTCTCGATCAGGAACGTGGTCATGTTCCGGTGCGGCGCGTCGTGCCCGTCCTCGGTCCGGGCCAGCAGGGCGACCAGGTTGGACGTGCCGCCGTTGGTCAGCCACATCTTCTGGCCGTTGATCACGAACTCATCGCCGTCGCGCACCGCGCTGGTCCGGATCGCCGCGACGTCCGAGCCCAGGCCAGGCTCGGACATGGAGAACGCGCCGCGGACGTCCCCGGCCGCCATCTTGGGCAGAAAGTAGTCCTTCTGCTCCGGCGTGCCGTGCCGGGTGATCATGTAGGCCACGATGAAGTGCGTGTTGATGATGCCCGACACCGACATCCAGCCGCGGGCGATCTCCTCCACGGCCAGCGCGTACAGCAGCAGCGACGCGCCCAGCCCGTCGTAGGACTCCGGGATCATCAGCCCGAACAGGCCGAGCTTCTTCAGCCCCGCCACGATCCGGTCCGGATACTCGTCCCGGTGCTCCAGCTCGGTCGCGACCGGGATGATCTCCCTGACCGTGAAGTCCCGGACCGTGGCCAGGATGTCGCGCTCGAACTCGGTCAGGCCCTCGGTCTGCGCCAGGCGTCCCATCGTGCTCGGTGTCCCTTCTTAGGCCTGCGGAGGCTCGAACTTCGACGTGCGCGTTAGCCCCGCGGCCCGGCCCTTGGCCGCGACGACCAGGGCCATCTTGGCCGAGGCCTCGTCGATCATCTCCTCGCCGAGCATGGCCGCCCCCCTGGCCCCGCCGGCGGCCGAGGTGGACCAGTCGTAGGCGTCCAGGATCAGCTCCGCGTGGTCGTAGTCCTCCTGGGACGGGGAGAAGATCTCATTCGCCGCCGCGATCTGGTCCGGGTGCAGCACCCACTTGCCGTCGAAGCCCAGCGCGGCGGCCCGCCGGGCCACGTCGCGGAAGCCGCCGGGGTTCCGGATCTGCAGGTACGGGCCGTCCATGGCCTGCAGGTCGTGCGCGCGGGCGGCGATCAGGATGCGCATCAAGATGTAGTGGTAGGCGTCCGCCGGATAGCCGGGCGGCTGCTCGCCGACCACCAGCGACTTCATGTTGATCGACGCCATGAAATCCGCCGGGCCGAAGATGACCGACTCCAGCCGCGGTGAGGCGGCGGCGATCTCCTCGACGTTCATCAGGCCCCGGGCGTTCTCGATCTGGGCCTCGATGCCGATCCGGCCGACTTCCAGGCCCACCGTCCGCTCGATCTGGGTCACCAGCAGGTCCAGTGCTTTGACCTGCTCAGCGTCCTGCACCTTGGGCAGGATGAGGCAGTCCAGGTGGGGACCCGCGCCCTCGACCACCGTGATCACGTCGCGGTAGGTCCACTGCGTGGTCCAGTCGTTGACCCGGACGGCGCGGATCTTGCCGCCCCAGTCGCCGTCGTTGAGCGCGTCGACGATAGCGTGCCGGGCGCCCTCCTTGGCCATCGGCGCACAGGCGTCCTCCAGGTCCAGGAAGACCTCGTCCGCGGGCAGGCCCTGGGCCTTCTCCAGGAAGCGGGGGCTGCTGCCGGGGACCGCCAGGCAGGAACGGCGCGGACGCAGCCGGCCGGTCGCGGTGCCGGTCGCGGTGCTGGGTGTGGTCGTTGGGGTCGTCACGTCAGGTCCTGTCACCCTTCGATTGTCGCGGCACCGGGCATGCGGCGTCAGCCGGGATCGGCGGCCAGCCAGTCCAGCGCGACGGCGGCCGTCCAGGACTGCTGCGGCGAACCCAGCGGCTTGCCGCTGAACGGCTCGACATACTCGGCGAATTCCCCGGCCGCGGCGATCTGGTCGAGGGAGTCGCGGCGGAGCTCGTCCGCGCGGGCGGAGTAGCCGAGCTGGCTCAGCGAGTGCCACAGCAGCCAGTCGATGACCGGCCAGACCGGACCACGCCAGTAGTTGTGCGACTCGAACATCGGCTCCGCCGGGCTGGTGCTCGGCAGCAGCGGCCACCGCAGCCGCGGATCGCCGCAGAAATCCCCGGAGTCGAGCAGCCGCAGCTGGACGTCGCGCTGCCCGGCGTCCGGGCTCCCGGAGAACAGCGGCGCGAAACCGGCGAACGTCCGCAGCCGGATGTCCACCCCGTTGCGGACGTCGTAGTCCAGGCACAGGCCGGATTCGGCGTCGAAGCGGCGCGCCAGCCCCGCGCGGCCGCGGTCCCGCCAGGCGGCCAGCTGTTCGCGGTCCGCCTCGCCGGCCCCGGCCACGTCGGCCAGGTCCAGGAGCGCGGCGTTCGCCGCGACCAGGACGGCGCTGAAGAACACGTCCTTGATCAGGAACGGGTACCGGCGGTGGATCTCCGCGTCGTCATACCGGTATTTCCGCAGCAGGCCGACCAGCCACAGGTACCGGTCGTAGTCCCAGTCGGTGGGCCGCTGCGAGGGATCCCGGACTTGCTTGGTGTCCAGGCGGGTGTACGGGCGGGGCTTGGTCAACTCGATGCGCGCCAGCGCGTTGTCCCAGCGCGGGGAGTTGTCCGTGCCCTCCCAGGGGTGGTAGACGGTGACCAGTCCCGATCCCTCGGGATCGCGCTGGGTGGCGAGGTAGCGATGCCAGCTGACCAGCCGCGGGTAGAGCGTCTGCAGGCGGGCGCGGATCTCCGGCCGCTGCGCCGGCGGCGTCAGCTGCCAGATCCGCTGCACCGCCAGGGCATGCACCGGCGGCTGGCAGATCCCGGTCGTCTGCGCCGGGGCGGCCGGCGAGGCGGGCGAGGCCGCGCAATTCCACCACTCCGGGCCGGGAAAATACGGCTCGTCCGGGCCCGCCCGGAACACGATGTGCGGCACCATGCCCGTCGACCATTGCGCCGCGAACAGTCCCTCGAGTTCCGCCATGGCCCGCCGGACATCCAGGTGCGCCCACCCGATCGCGTTGAAAGCGCTGTCCCAGCTCCACTGGTGCGGGTACAGGTGCGGGGACGCCTTGGTCCAGCTGCCCGCGTCGTTGTCACGCAGCACCGCGGCGGCCCCGTCGCGCAGCATAGCCGGAGTGCCGGCGGTCACGCTCACAGCCAGTATTCTCCTGACACTCGGCTTAATTACCAAAACACTACCGTCGTCGCGATGCACCCGGATCGGCGCGGTCTGGTTCGTCCTGCCTGGTCCGTGCCGCGGGGCGGGTGCCGGGCGAGGCCCGGGTCCGGCGGCTGGGTTCGCCCTGGGATAGGTGCGCCTTTTATGGTCGTCGCCGATACCGGCAGCGGCGAATCCCCCGATTAATTCTCAGGAAATGTGACTTAACTGCCATTCCGGGCGGCGGCAACATTCGGGTAATCGGATACCCGATTCTGCTGCGTCCTTTATCGTAGGCCGTGTTGCGCGTAGCACGTGGGGTTTTCCTTATGGGTTATGTTTCCCAAATTTCCTATTTGCTGAGGTGCTAAAAGGTACTAAGGGGTCGGGAGACAGCCAGGCAGCGGTAAGCCTGTGGAGGTGCCATGACGAAAGACGTGACCATCCAGCAGCGGGCTGTCCGGCTCCTGGAGTACCTGGAAGCTGTCCGCGGCTTGCGGGAGCAGCCGGTCCGGGATATCGCCGAATATCAGGATCGGCGCTGGTGGGCCGGGGACATTCCGGCCCATCCGTCGTGTGTCCTTTCCGCCGCGGCCGGCCAGCCCTGGCTGGCGGTGTCCAAGACGCAGGTCCCGCCGGCTCCGCGCGTGCCGAAGGACCTCGCCGCCTACCTCCCGGCCGGGATCACCGACCCCGAGCGGGAACCCGCGTTTGCCGCTGACTTCGACGCCGCCTACGCCGCGAACCCGGCGGAGGCGGCCCGCCTCACGGTGCTCCTGCACAGTTATGTGGAGGGTCCCTGGCGGGCCTGGGCGCCGCTCGCCCGGATGACGCTCACGGCACGCAAGCTTTACGAGGACCTGTACGACCTCCGGCTGCGGCTGCAGCGTGAGTCCGCCTGGATCGAGCTGGTCTGGGGCCACGGCATCTTGAGCTGGACCGTGGACGGCACGCGGATCGTTCATCCGCTGGTGACCACGCAGGCGCAATTGTCGTTTAATCCCGATACGGGCACCATCTGCGTGGAACCTGAGGCGCTGGTTCCGCACCTGGAGATTGAATTGCTCCAGGGCCTTGGCCTCGGCGGGTTCGACCTGCTGACTGACCTTCGGGACAGATTCCGCGCCGACCCGGTCGGGCCATTCGATGAAAGGTCCCGCTACCTGTACGAGCAGTTGCTGGCGCCGCTCGGGCTGGACGGCAAGGTCGCCGAGGGAACCCGGCCCCGGCCGCCGGCGCTGGCGCCGACGATCACCTCGACCTGGGTCCTGCTCGTTCGCCGGCGGAGCACGATGTTCCGGCGGTTCTTCACGAACATGCGCGACGCGCTGGTGGCAGGCCAGATCGG
Source organism: Actinomycetota bacterium (assembly GCA_003161205.1). The sequence goes on from PMOU01000264.1 coordinate 4,812, forward strand.
CGTCGCTCCTCCGCTGGCCGCGGTGGTGGCGGACGAGCCGAGCCGCCTGGATCTGGACCGCGGCCCGGGTGATGACGATTACGCTGATCACGATTACTCGGGGCCAGCGGCCGACCGGCTGCTGATGCCGCTGGCGACCAACCCCGAACAGGAAAAAGTCGCCCGGCGCCTGGCCGAACACCGCGGCGTCACGGTGCACGGCCCGCCCGGGACCGGCAAGACCCACACGATCGCCAACCTGATCAGCCATCTCGTCGGCCAGGGCAAGCGGGTCCTGGTCACCAGCCAGAAAGAGCAGGCCCTGGTGGTCCTGCGCGACAAGATCCCGGAGTCCATCCGGGACCTATCGGTCGCCGTGCTGGGCACCTCCGCCGCCTCGCTGGCTCAGCTCGATCAGTCGGTGGAGGCGATTTACGAGCATGCCGTGGGCCTGGACCGGGCTCCGGCCCGGGCCCGGATCGCCGCGCTGGATTCTCATCTCGACGAGCTCAACCGTGACATCGGCGCGCTGCGGGCCCGGATCGGCGCCTCCATAGCCCGCGAGCGAGACAGCTACACCGTCGGCACGGCCACCCACAGCCCGTCGACGCTCGGTCAGTGGCTGGCCGCGAACGAGGCTGGGCTCGGGTATATCCCGGATGAAATCGATCCGTCCGCGGCCTGTCCGCTCTCGGCGGCCGAGATCGCCGACCTGTACCAGCTGGCCAAGGCGCTGGAGCCCGCCGACTGCGTCCAGTCCCGCCTGTACCTGCCCGCCGCAGGCGAACTGGCCCCGGCAGCAGAACTGGCCCGGGCCGCCGCCGAGTTGCGCGACATACGTGACCGGCTGGCCGGGACCGAGGACGCGGTCGAGGACCGTCTCGCGCTGGAGCACCTCACCCTCGAGGATCTCTTCCACCTGATCGACACGGTGGAGCGATCGGCTCACCAGCTGGAACAACTGGAACAGCCCTGGCTGTCGGCGATCCGCGCCGAGTTGCGGAACGCCGTGTTCGCCGCGACCTGGCGGGATCAGATGAAGGCCTGGCGGGAGGGGATCGAGGAGCTCGCGGCCTGGCAGAAGCGGCTGCTGGGGCACTCGGTTGGGCTCCCCGACGACGGGCTGCCGCCCAAGGAACTTATTGACCAGCTGCAGCAGCTACACGACCGCCTCGCCACCGGGAAAGGCGTGTCGAAGACGTTCCAGAAGGACCTGTACCGGGTCCGCGAGGCCTGCGCGGTCGACGAGGAGCCGCCGCGTACGGCCGCGGACGCTGAGCTGTGCGTGACCGAAGCCCGCTGCCGGCGCCGGCGTTACGAGCTCATCCTCGGCTGGAACGAGGTCGCCGGCCGGATCGACGGCCCGCTGATCGACCCGGCCACGAGCCGGCCGGAATATCTCCTCAGCCAGGATCTGGACGACCTCGACGCCGCCTTCGCCTGGGAGGACAGGCAATGGCATGTCCTGGGCGACCGGCTCCGGGCCTGTGGCGTCCGGGTCGCCGAACACGTGACGTCCGCGAATCTGGCAGCACTGGCCCAAACGCTGCGGACGGCCGCGCTGCACAGCGCGGAAAAGGACCTGACCGCCCGGCTGACCCGGGTCCGCCAGCAGCTCGCCGATGGTGCGTCCCATCCGCAGGCGAGCGGCCTGTGGCGGTTGCTCCTGGACGCCTTCGATACCCCGGCGTGGAACCAGTGGGACCGGATCGTCGGCGAAGTCCAGCGCCTGCGGACCCTCACCGGCGCCGCGGTCCGCCTCGACGAGCTCACCCGCCGGCTGACCCCGGTGGCGCCCGTGTGGACCAGCCGGATCGTGGGAGCACGCGGTGATGAAGCCGTCGCCGGGCCGGCCGCGACCGCGTTGCGGGCCTGGGAATGGCGTCAGGCCGACACCTGGCTCACCGCCATCACCAGCGCCGACGACCCCGCCACGCTGCAGCGCCAGCTGGAAGGCAAACTCCGGGCTGCCGCCACCGCCACCGCCGACCTGACCTGCGAATCCGCCTGGCTCGCCCTGGCCGAACGGCTGACCGACGCCGAACGCCGCGCGCTGACCGCCTGGGCGCAGGCCCTGCGCAAAGTCGGGAAGGGCACCGGGAAGTACGCCCACCACTGGCGGGCCGTCGCCCAGCAGCAGATGGCGCAAGCCCAGCACGCGGTGCCGGTATGGATCATGCCGACCTACCGGGTCGTCGAATCCTTCGACCCGGCCACCACGATGTTCGACGTCGTCATCATCGACGAAAGCTCGCAGTGCGACCTGTTCGGCCTGGCCGCGCTCGGCATCGCCGGGCAGGCCGTCGTCGTCGGTGACGACAAGCAGATCAGCCCCCAGTCCGTCGGCGCCGACGAGTCCGCGGTGCACGAGCTGATCAGGCAGCACATCCCGGATCTGCCCCAGGCCGAGCTGCTCGACATCAAGACCAGCCTGTACGACCTGGCCAAGATGCGCTTCCCGGGCGTCACCATGCTCCGCGAGCACTTCCGCTGCCTGCCGGAGATCATCGAGTTCTCCAACCAGCTCTCCTACGGCGGCAAGATCCTGCCGCTCCGCGAACAGCCCGTCGACCCGGCCTGGCGCAGCGTCGTCGACGTGCACATCGGCGGCGGCTACCGGCAGCCCGGTACCGACACCAACCCCCCCGAAGCCGACTACATCGCCGGCAAGATCGTCGAGCTCTGCGCGGATCCGCGCTACGACGGCAAGACCTTCGGCGTCATCTCGCTCCTCGGTGACGCCCAGGCCCAACTCATCCAGGGCAAGCTCATCGACGCCCTCGGCGAGCAGGAGGTGGAACGCAGGCGGATCCGCTGCGGCAACGCCTATCACTTCCAGGGCGACGAGCGGCACGTCATGTTCCTCTCCCTCGTCGTCGCGGCCGGCGAGGGCCGGCGTATCGGGGCCATGACCAAAGAGGCTGACCAGCAGCGCATCAACGTCGCCACCAGCCGCGCCAAGGACCAGATGTGGTGCATCCGCTCGATCTTCCCCGACGAGCTGCATCCCGATGACGTCCGCGGCCGGTTCATCCGCTACTGCCAGCAGCCCGCACGGGCCGACGACGCGACCAGCCCGCCCGAAGACCGGTTCGACTCCGACTTCGAACGCGATGTCTTCCGCCACCTGGTCGCCCGCGGCTACCGGGTCAAGGTCCAGCACCGGGTGGGCCGCTTCCGCATCGACCTCGTCGTCGAAAGCCGGCGTGGCCGCCTGGCGGTCGAACTTGACGGGGACGCCTACCACAGCCCCGACCGCTGGGAAGCGGACCGGAACCGGCTGGCCATCCTCGAGCGGCTGGGCTGGACCTTCCACCGCATCCGCGGCAGCGCCTACTACCGCGACCCCGACGCCGCGCTGGCCAGCTTGTGGGACCGTCTCGAGGTCCTCGGGATCCGTCCCGCCGACGCGCCGGACTCCTCGCCGCCCCCGGCCGTGACCGGCGACGGCGCCGTCGGGGAAACGGCCGCCGATGACGTCGGCGCCCTGGCCGCCGAGGGCGAACACCCCGACTATTCCTATGTCCCGCGGCACGATTCCGGGCATCTCGTCCCGCCGGCGCCAGCCTCCCGCTTCACCTCCCCGATCTTCGCCGAACCGCCGCAGTGGATGCCGGCCGCTCGCGATGGCGGCCGGCCCCTGGGATAAGCGCGGGCTGGGTCCTTCCGCGATCTAGCTAAGCTAGTTCCGGGTGCTGGGGGACGCACCACCGCCGTTCAGAAAAATGATCTTGTTAGGGTCCGATCCTCGGCGTCGATCAGGGCGGCGAGGGCCGGGGAACGACGCAGCTTGTCCAGGCAGCGGCCGCGAGTGGGGCCGATCGTCCCGACCGGGATGCCCAGCCGGGCACTGATCTCGGCGTAGGAGACCGGGGGGTCAGCCTTCGCGTCCTGGGGTGCTGGCGGCCCGCACGACGGCTTCGTGCCGGACCGGGAAGTTCACCGAGCTGGCGATGAAGCACCGGTCGTGGGCGTCCTGGTGCAGGGCGACGGCCTTCTCGATCATGTCCGGCGTCGACACGGTGACCCGCGGCCGGAGCACGACCTCGGTGAAGTGGCCGCCGCCGTCGGTGGTCTCGGTCATGACGCCGTGGGCCTCGTCGGTGTACCCGGTGACCACGATGCCGGACGCCGCGCAGGCGTGCAGGTAGGACAGCATGTGGCATTGCGCCAGCGCGGCCGTGAGCAGCTGCTCGGGGTTCCACCGTTCCGGNNCCTCCCCTGGCCCCGGGCCCGTCACCGGCTCCGCTGACCGTCACCTCATGATCACGGTCGTAGTCCCGGTATCCGCTGGTGCCGCTGCCCCGGTTGCCAGTCCAGGCGACCGTGACGTCGTAACTGTGGGTTCTGATCATGTCGGACCTCCTCGTCGACCTGATGCCAGGCTGTCACGAGACGCACGCGGCCACCACCCCCCATCACCCCCTTACCGTGGCCGCCGGGCCCTTCGCGGACCGGTACCTTCAGGTCTGGGCAGTCCTTTCGAGCGAGGGAGATGGTTGTGGTGAAGCCGGTACTGGAGGGCACGGTCGCGCTGGTGACCGGGGCTTCGAGCGGCATCGGCGCGGCCGCGGCCGTCGCGCTCGCCGGACAGGGCGCGGCCGTGGCGGTGGCGGCGCGGCGCCGGGACCGGCTGGAGGCGCTCGCCGCCGGTATCCGGGACGAGGGCGGAACCGCGCTGGTGCTGGAGTGTGACGTCACCGACGAGAAGCAGGCGACCGACGCGGTGGCGCACACGGTCGCCGAGCTGGGGCGCCTGGACACGCTCATCAACAACGCCGGCGTGATGCTGCTCGGCCCGGTAGCCGGCGCGCCGCTGCCCGAGTGGCAGCAGATGGTCGAGCT
>PMOU01000264.1:9710-11331 GCA_003161205.1 Actinomycetota bacterium
AACCGGCCTGAGGTGCTGGACAGCATAAGGAGCCAGTTCGGGCAGACGATGGCGGCGCAGGACATCGCCGACGCGATCAGCTATATCGTGACCCGGCCGCGGCACGTCGCGGTGAACGAACTGCTGATCCGCCCGACCGAGCAGGAGCGGTAGCCGGACGCCGGCGGCCGTGCGGTTGGACTCGGTCAGCGCGGCAGCAGCGGCGCATGGTCAAGGTGCGGCAGCACGTGCCGAACCGCAGCTCACGACCGTAGCGGGCGGCGCGCGCTCGCATGTCCGCCAGCACGGCCTCGACGCCGGGCAGCGTGTCGGGAACTCGTAGTCGTCGTCGCACAGCGCGGCAAACCAGGAAACCTCACAGCTCATGGCAGCAAGTATGCCGGCCTGCCCGGCACCGGGCCTCAGCGGCCAGGCGACACAAGCCCCGGAAGTTGCGAGGAAGCCACGCGGCACCGCCGTGGGCGTTATCTTGTAGCACGTCTGTATTCGTCTGCTTTTGGGTGTGCACGCGGGCAAGGAGTGGCCTGGTCGTGTCCGTTAGAACCGTGCTGCCGTGACGCGGGCCGAACGCCTCCTGCGGTTTGCCGCGATCACGTCGCTGACCTGCGGCTGCCTGAGCGTGGCGATCCTGGTCGGGGTCGGGGCGGCCGGTCCCTCGGCCGCCACCGTGCGGGTCCACCGTGCGGGTGCCTGGCCGCCGTGGTTCGCTTCGGCGCGACTGTCGGACCTGACNNCTGGTGGCGGTCCGGCACGGCTGGCGCCCGCCGGTGCGCTGGCCGGTCACGGGCGCGGTGCTGGCGGTCATCGCCCTGGCCGTGGTGCCCGCGGTCGGGTCCACGGACATGCTGGACTATGCGGCCTACGGCCGGATCGCGGCCCTGCACCACAGCCCGTACCTCATGACCCCGGAACAGCTCCGGCTCGCCCGCGACCCGGTCGGGCTGCTGGCGCCGCACCTGTGGCAGAACGTGCCCTCGGTGTACGGCCCGCTGGCCACCGCGACTGAGTGGGCCGCGTCGAAACTGGGCGGCACCTCGGCGGCGCTCACCATCTTCTGGCTGAAGGTGTGGAACGCCGTGGCGTTCGGCGTGGTCGTGCTCGTCCTGGACGGGCTGACGCGCGCCCGGCCCGCGATGCGGGCCCGGGCGCACCTGCTGTGGTCGGTGAACCCGCTGATGCTGTGGGCGGTGATGGCCGGCGGCCATGTCGACGGGCTCGCCGTCGCGATCGCCGTCTTGGCGCTGGCCGTCCTCGGCCGGGCGGCGGTGCTGGGCCGGTCGGCGGTGCTGGGCCATGAACCCGGCCGCATCAGCACGGTACGCGCGCTCGGTTGCGGCGTGCTGCTCGGCGCCGCGACCGCGGTCAAGGCGCCGTTCGTGCTGTTCGGCCTCGGCCTGGCCTGGGTGGCGCGGAGGTCGCCGCGTACCCTGGCGGCGGCGGCCGCCGGCGGCGTGGCCGTCCTCGCGGCGGCGTACCTGACGGCCGCCCGCGGCGCGGTGACCGACACGGTCCAGCGCGGCTACGGCGTCGCCGGTGACAACCTGTGGCAACTGCTCTACCGCCTGTTCGGCTTCAGCCCGCCGTTCCGGCATATCACGCTGATCGCGGCGCTGGGGTTCGT
>PMOU01000264.1:11390-16426 GCA_003161205.1 Actinomycetota bacterium
TGCCGGCGTCCCGGCTGGACTGGGTGGTCCTGGGCCGCGGCGTCGCGGGCGGCATCGCCTACATCCCGGGCGTTATCGGGTCGCACTTGCATCCCGCCTGGCTGCAAGCCGATGACACGACGGTGGTCACCTATGTGACGCCGAGCGGCCGGCTGCTCGCGCTCGCCGCCCTGGTCGTGCTGTGCCTGACCGGCGCCTGGCACCGCCGGGAGCCATCAGGTGAAGCCGTCAGNNCGGCGGCCTAGACGACATCAGTACACGCCTGGACTCTGCCCAGCCGGCCCGCGGTGCCGTCATCGCCGAGTCACACGCCGACCAGCCCTAATTCACAAGCCGCCTCCGCGGAAATGGAGCACTTCCGGTCGGCTGTATCCGGTAGCGGTCAGCTGGCCAGGTCGGACGTTATCACTGGCGTGCGCTTCGGCGTACTGCTTGACCGCAGCCATCGTCCGCAGGCTCATAGAATTCTTGTTTCAACGCCGGGAATCAACGAACGACGAATAAATTCATGCTATGGGGTCATCGATGGTATCGCAATTACATTACCACTTCTTAGCAATGTAGGCGGGCAGCCAGAAGTTTTGTTAGTGATAACTATTGGTTGCTCGAAAGTGCCTCCTATCGCGACGCCGCTAAACTCCCGCTTCGTGCAGCTCGCAGGGAACCCGTAGCGGGCAGGCCCAGCCTTCAGGTAAATGGTAACTTGAGTCGGCTGCGAGATCTGAGCACTTGCCGCCGGCCACGTAGTAAGTACGGCCAAAATTACTATGGCAAAGACCAGTACGAAACCTCCTAGAGGAAACCAGCGGCTTAGGCGTCTAAAACGACTCTGCGCAGCGAGGAACTGAGCCTCCTCTTCTAGCCTCTCTACCTTTTTCTCAATTAGCGTCACAGATCTTTCTGCTGCTTCTCTGTCGGCCTGGTTGCCGCCATCAAGCTGTCGGCCGGCCATTACGGCGGTCCCGCCCGCAATCACAGCGTCCCGCCCTCTTAGCACGTCAAGGTACTCTGAATAAAATGCTGAGACCGTCTGTTTGCCATCAAGGAGAAAGGAACGCCGTTCAAGGATTTCTTGAATGATGCTGTCCTGGAGTGGTGTTACCCGTATATTCAGCGCAACTCCGCCGGCCTGCATTTCCCTATCCACTAGGTCGTTCACACTAAAATGAGGTGTGGCGAGAATCTGGGCGCCCTTAACTACGACCAGCAAGATCACAATGAGAGCGGTGAACGCTGCCACCGCTGCGGTAGCCTGGCGCACGAGGTCGGCGTTCGCGAGCTGGCCGAGGCCTTTGAACTGGACCGCTGCGACGAGGACCGCGGTAACGGCAGCAGCTGATGCGATCAGCCACTTCACTGTGTCGCGCAGGTCATCCAGCCCTGTCGGTACCGTGACCTGCAGGATTGGCGATGAATTAGCCTGGGCTGCTTCCGTCATGCCACTGCCTCGCATGCTCCAGAGTGTGTTCAACGCGGGTCGTCTTGTACTACACTGTAGTACAAGCTCCCAGTGTAGGTATAGTGCATGCAGGTTGCCTCTTCGCGGAAGGCAGACTGACGGGGTAGACGGCGCCCGCCTGTCGTAGTACTCTTGTAGTACAACTGGCGAGACACTTAAGGATCACATGGCTAGAGGTAGTGCTGGTTACGCGATCTCTCAGGACCGGATCTACACGATGCGCGAGCTCAATCAGCACACTGCAGATGTCCTGCGCGAGATTAACGAGAGGCGTGAGACAGCTCTCATAACGAGACACGGCAGATTTATTGCCGCTATCATCCCCCTGGCTAGCGCTGACATCGAGGCCAATCTTGTCGGCAAGATCCTTCAAGAGGTCGAGTACAAATCTCAATTGCTGGGTGAGCGCGATCTTTCTGAGATAGCAGAAACTGAGTCGGTTGCGGATGATTTGAAGTGAGTTCAGTTTTTCGGGCATATGAGTAGAGACAACTTGTTTAGCGTGATCGTCGCCACCAGCCAGGTCTACGCTGCGGATTCACGCCTGGTGGCGAGAAGCCAGAAGAAGACAGTTGCCCAGCCACTTGAAACCGGCGTGCGAACTCCCGGTTATGTAGCACGCGCAGAACGACGAACGGCGGAATTCTCCCGCGTCCTAGCGCAAGCTTGAACTTAATAACTTCATTCAACGTCAGATAGCGGTAGACGAGGATGTAATCGCAGCTTTGATTTCCGTCTTCATCTCTATCGTCGAGGTCCCAGGCCAGGAAATCGTCTAGGTCCGCTCGGGATATAGCCCGCCGGTAAAAGATGTTCGGATCACCGGCCGCCCGTCCCTCGAACCCTGGGGCCGTATCTGGACTGCGCAGCTCGCGTTCGGCCAAGTCAAGGATCTCAGCCCAGACGAAGGTGTCCGGGATCTGACGGAGGTCTTCCCGGGCATCCCGTGACCATTTCACGATGCCCATGCCGGCAAATGCTCGCACGTAATAGGTCAGACTGCAAGCGGTACGCAGATACACGTGCTCCGATGCCTCATCGGAGCGAGCGCCGAACCGTACCCGTTCGCGCGGAGTACACTCCGCCAAGGCCGGAATGCCGCCACAGGGATTTCTCGTACTTCTGACGCGCACGGTTTGCCGATCAAGGCGCTGGTGGTGAAATATCTCGGCTCTACCCGCCGGGCCGGCCAGGGCACCACCCGGGAACGAACGCAGGAATCGACGTCGGCTTCGCTCGCGAACTCGTCGAACACGACGCCGCCGCTCTTGGGCTCAGCCGCTCGCGGTGCGCCGGAACAGGACGGAGGCGAGGGTGAAGGCGACGACGACGACGCCGCCGCCGAACTCGATCAGCGTCAGCCAGAGGTGGCGGCCGGGCGGCTGGTTGGCCAGCAGGGCCCGGAGGGTGTCGACGGCNNGATGCCGATCGCGGCGAGCACCAGGCCGATGCGCTGCACCCAGCGGAGCCGTTCGCCGAGCACGACCCGGGCCAGCAGGACGGTGACACCGGGGTAGAGCGAGGCCAGCCCGACGGCCAGGCCGAACAGGGCACCGGAGGCGACGCCGTAGGCGATGGCCCGGCGCCGCCTGGGCCGGCCGGCCCCGGGCCCGGCACTGGTGTCGCTGGCCGAGCTGGGGCAGCGGCAGCGATAACCGGGTAGGTGTCGTCCGGACCTTTCCGCACGTCAGTAGTGCGCGGCGGTGACCTTCTCGTGCACGCCGGCCGCGGCCAGTAGTGAGTCGCTGTACTGGCGGATGGTTATCCACTCGAACAAGGCGAGGGCGAAGTTGACGGCGATCACGACACCGTACTCCCAGTGCGAGGGGATGTATTCATGCGTGGCGGGGTTCGGCAGCTGCGCGAACAGGATCTGCTTGTAGTAGACGGCGAAGAACGCACCGATGTAGATCGCCACGATCGTGACCCAGTTCAGGTACTGCGCCCACGGCCGGGCCGCTTGCTTCTCGGGCGTGTTATAGAGCCGCTGCAGCAGCCGGCGGGGGCCGACGTCCATGTACCGGTAGGCGACCACCCACCACAGCAGCAGGTAGTACCGGAACCAGGACAGCGGCAGCGCGATGAACACGATGTGGATGCCGTACTCGAAAAAGTTGCGCACCATCACCCAGTTGCCGATGAACTTGCCGAACGACTGCGGATTCCGGTTAAGGAAAGCGGCGATCGGCAGCGACGAGATCACCAGCAGACTCCGGCCGCCCCAGTAATACAGCGGGCTCTTGTGCGCGATCGCCAGCGGGCCGATCACGAACAGGTCGCAGCTGACCACGAAGATGTGCACGGTGAACATCCGGATCGCGACCTTGTTGCCGAACAGCGGGTTCAACAGCTCGTTCGGCCTAAAGAAGCCCTGGTAGATCTGCCGGACGCCGACGAAGACCCCGCCGGCCAGCAGCGCGGAGTAAACAATCGTGATGACGTATTTCGCTATCATGGCCGTCGCTGCCCCAGGCCCGGCTTCTGGCGGTGCGTCAGGCTGAAGATGAGCGCCTTGAGAATCACCACCGGATGGCCCAGGACGGCAGACAGCTTGCCGCGCACCGAGTTGTAGTCGTCGCCGATGCCCAGTTGCAGCAGCGGGGTATTCAGGTCGAAGTAGATCTTCTCGTTGGTCATCGACTCCCCGTCGAACTCGAAGAGGAGGCACATCTGGAAGTCGACCTTCCGGCCGGAAGCCGGCAGGCCGCGCCATGGTCCGAGCTGTGTGCCGACGAAGCGCCCTTCGACGACGACCGCGTCAGTCGTCGGGGACACCCGGGTGGGCTCGAAGACGAAGTCGGGGAAGGCCGTGTGGTTCTGCGACAGGAAGTAATGCACCCGGTCCGCGCCATCGTAGAGCTCTCCGTCGGCGATCAGCTGGTACTGCGGCCTGCCGAACACGCCGACGCACGCGGGAAAGTCGTAGGCGTTCTCAAGCCGCATGTGCTCGTTGACGATGGCGACGCGCTTGTCGTCCAGCGACGAGGGGGTGGTCATTTCGCGGCCGTCCTGTCCCAGATCCCGAACGCGTTCGACAGCTTCGCCACCGTCGGCCCCAGGTCCGGGCAGTGCCGGGCCAGCACCGATTGCATCGTGTTGTCCGTGATCCACGTCATGCCCTCGGGGGTGTAGACCTCATCGGTGAAGTAGTCGGTGAAGAAGCGGTCGCTGTTGAGCCGCCGGGAGGCCATCAGGATGAAGATACGGAACGCCGTGTCGCTGAAGGCGAAGCCCTCCGGCAGGTCCTCGGCCATGACGCCGGGGACAAGATCGAGGTCCTCGATCTTGCCGTCGTACACGTCGTGCAGTTCGGCCGCCCAGGTCTTGTTACTCGTCACGTCCTCGAAGGTCTGCGGCACGGCCAGGTGCAGCAGACGGCGGAACTCGCAGTACCGCGGCACCCCGAGCTCGCGGCAGCGCACAATGTCCAGCGCCGCCATGTCCATGTAGGCGCCGGTGTCGGGCCGCTGGAACCGCTGCAGGCCCTTCGGGAAGTTGTGCAGGGTGACCAGGCCCGGATGGGTGGTGCCGAACGTGTAGAGGATGTCGGTCAACGGCTGGTCCCGCAGGATCGGGA